>NZ_CM001024.1:0-160915 GCF_000160775.2 Aeromicrobium marinum DSM 15272
GCCCGGTCGCCGAGGCCGAGGCGCGCGCCGACCTGACGGCCGCGTGGGGCGTGGACCGGCTGCCCTCCACGACCGGTCGCAGCACCTCGCAGATCTTCGAGGCCGTGTTCGGCCGCGACCTCACGGCGCTCGTCGTCGGAGGGGTCGAGGTGGCGGACCTGCCGGAGCCGGCCCTCGCGCGGCACGCGCTGAAGGCCGCCGACTTCGTGGTGAGCCTGGAGGTCAGGCACAGCGAGGTCACCGCGCTGGCCGACGTCGTGCTCCCGGTGGCGCCGGTGGTCGAGAAGCCCGGCACGTTCGTCAGCTGGGAGGGTCGTCACCGCTCGTTCGAGGCCGTCCTGCACGAGCCGAACTCGCTGACCGACACCCGCATCCTGGCCGGCATCGCCGAGGAGCTGGGTCGCCCGATCGGCTTCCGGACCATCGCCGGTGCCCGGGCCGACCTCGCCGCACTGGGACCGTGGGACGGCCGTCGCACCGAGCTGCCCGAGGCCCCGGAGCCCGGCCGGTCCAGCGGCTTCACGCTGGCCACCTGGCGCCAGCTGATCGACGACGGGCGGGGCCAGGACGGCCAGCCCGACTACCGCGCCACGGCCCGTCCGGCGGTCCTGCTCGCCAACGCGACGACCTGGGCCGCTGCCGACGTCGAGCCGGGTCAGCACGCCACGATCGGCACACCGGCCGGCACGGCGAGCTTCCCGACCGCCGTCGCCGACCTGCCGGACGGTGTCGTGTGGGCGCCGGGCAACAACGGCACCAACCTGCGCGAGATCGGTGCCGGCCACGGCAGCACCATCACCGTGGGCCCCGCTGCGACCGACCTGGAGGCCCCCGCATGAGCGAGCTGTTCGGCAACGAGCCGTTCTGGGTGGTCGCCCTCAAGGCGGTCCTGATCTTCGTCGTGCTGGTGCTCTACACGTTGTTCAACATCTGGTTCGAGCGGCGGGTCGTCGCCCGCATGCAGCACCGCGTCGGCCCCAACGTGCACGGTCCGTTCGGGCTGCTGCAGAGTCTCGCCGACGGCGTCAAGCTGGCGCTCAAGGAGGACCTGGTCGTCACGGCGGCGCACAAGACGGTCTACATCCTGGCGCCGATCCTCGCGGTCGTGCCCGCCTTCCTGGCGTGGGCCGTCATCCCGTTCGGGCCCGAGGTCACCATCCCGTTCACCGACACGGTCACCCCGTTGCAGCTCACCGACCTGCCGGTGGCGGTGCTGTACATCCTGGCCGTCACCTCGATCGGCGTGTACGGCATCGTGCTGGCGGGCTGGTCGTCCGGCTCCACCTACGCGCTGCTGGGCGGACTGCGGTCGAGCGCCCAGGTCATCTCCTACGAGGTGGCGATGGGCCTCAGCTTCGTGACGGTGTTCCTGTACGCCGGCACCATGTCGACGTCGGAGATCGTGGCCGCCCAGACCGACCTCTGGTACTTCATCCCCTTGTTCCCCTCGTTCGTCATCTACGTGATCTCGATGGTGGGCGAGACCAACCGCGCACCGTTCGACCTGCCCGAGGCGGAGGGCGAGCTGGTCGGCGGGTTCCACACCGAGTACTCGTCGCTGAAGTTCGCCCTGTTCTTCCTCGCGGAGTACATCAACATGGTCACCGTCTCCGCCCTGGCGACCACGCTGTTCCTCGGCGGGTGGCGGGCGCCGTTCGGCATCGCCCAGGTGTGGGAGGGCGCGAATGAGGGCTTCTGGCCGGTGCTGTGGTTCCTCGGCAAGACGCTGGGCTTCATCTTCTTCTTCATCTGGCTGCGGGGCACGCTCCCGCGGATGCGGTACGACCAGTTCATGGCGCTGGGCTGGCGCTGGCTGATCCCGATCTCCCTGGTCTGGATCGTCGCGGTCGTGTTCATCCGCAAGCTGCAGAACGAGGACATGCTCGACCAGCAGACGCTGTTCTGGATCGCCGGCATCGCCTCGCTCGTCATCATCGCGACCCTGTTCCTGCCCGAGCGCAAGCGGCCCGAGCCCGAGCCGGTCGACACCGGCGAGCCCGACGCGTTCGCCGGCGGCTACCCCGTGCCGCCCATGCCGGCGCAACGGGACGCCGCCACCCCCTCCACCTCCCCTGAACCGAGAGGAGGAGCCGAACGATGAGCTCCGCCAGTGAGTCCAAGGAGTCGATGTGGGACCCGGTCGCCGGTTTCGGCGTCACGTTCCGCACGATGTTCAAGAAGGTCGTCACCGAGCAGTACCCGTTCGAGAAGCTGCCGACCGCCCCGCGGTTCCACGGCCGGCACCAGCTGAACCGCTGGCCCGACGGGCTGGAGAAGTGCATCGGCTGCGAGCTGTGCGCGTGGGCCTGCCCGGCCGACGCCATCTACGTCGAGGGGGCGTCCAACGACGACTCCGACGGCGGTGACGGTCGGTACAGCCCCGGTGAGCGGTACGGCCGGGTCTACCAGATCAACTACCTGCGCTGCATCCTGTGCGGGCTGTGCATCGAGGCCTGCCCCACCCGCGCCCTCACGATGACCAATGAGTACGAGCTGGCCGACGACAACCGGGCCGACCTCATCTACACCAAGTCCGACCTGCTGGCGCCGCTGCTGCCCGGCATGGTGCAGCCCCCGCACGAGCAGATGATCAGCGACGACCACCAGGACTACTACCGCGGCAAGCTCTTGCCGATCACGCCGGTGGACGGTGACGCATGACGACGCGGTCGGTGGTCGAGGTGCGAGCCTGCGAGCCTCGAGACCACGTGGACGGTGACGCATGACGACCTTCTGGATCCTCGCGCCGATCATGGTGCTGGCCGCTCTCGGCCTGGTGTTCTCCCGCAAGGCCGTCCACGCGGCCCTGTGGCTCGCCGTCGTGATGATCAGCCTCGCGGTCCTCTACGCCGTGCAGGGCGCCCCGTTCCTGTTCGCGGTGCAGATTATCGTGTACACCGGCGCGATCATGATGCTGTTCCTCTTCGTGGTGATGCTCGTCGGTGTCGAGTCCGACCTGTCGCTCACCGAGACCATCAAGGGTCAGCGCGCCGGGGCGATCGTCGTCGGCCTGCTGTTCGGGGTGCTGCTGGTCATCGGCGTCGGGCAGGTGTCGGTCGGTCCGGTCACCGGGCTCGACGAGGCCAACGCCAACGGCAACGTCTACGGGCTCGCGGCGCTGATGTTCGGCCCGTTCGTGCTGGCCTTCCAGTTCACGGCGGCCCTGCTGGTCACCGCGGTGCTCGGGGCCATGGTCCTGGCGCACCGGGAGCGACTGACCCCCCGCCTCACCCAGGCCGACCTCGCCGCCCGGCGCATGCGCGACTACGCCGAGACCGGCCGGCACCCGGGCAACGCCCCCACCCCGGGCGTGTTCGCCCGCCACAACGCGGTCGACTCCCCGGCGCTGCTGCCCGACGGGTCCCCGGTCCCGGACTCGGTCTCGCCGAGCCTCACCGCGCGCGGTCAGGTGCTGCCCGTCGACGCGAGCGACGTCGAGGAGACCACCCGCCGACTCGGGCCCGAGACCGACGGCGAGGACGACAAGTGAACGAGTACCTGTCGCTGTCCCTGATCCTGTTCACGATCGGTGCGGTCGGCGTGCTGGTGCGCCGCAACGCGATCGTCGTGTTCATGTGCATCGAGCTGATGCTCAACGCGACCAACCTGGCGTTCGTGAGCTTCTCGCGCCAGCACGGCAACCTCGACGGCCAGCTCGCGGCGTTCTTCGTCATGGTCGTCGCGGCGGCCGAGGTCGTCGTCGGTCTCGCGATCATCGTGTCCATCTATCGCGCCCGTCGGACCGCTTCGGTCGACGAGGCCCACCTGCTGAAGCTCTAGGAGAGCCGTGTTCGACTACGTGTGGCTCCTCGTGGCCATCCCGCTGGCCGGCGCCGCCCTGCTCCTGACCTGGGGCAAGGAGAGCGACCGGTTCGGCCACCTCATCGGCACCGTCGCCTCCGCGGCCTCCTTCGGGTGGGGCGTCGTGCTGTTCGTCGGCCTGCTCGGCCGCGACGGCGATGACCGCAGCATCACCGACTCGCTGTTCACCTGGTTCTCGTCCGGGACGTTCACGGTCGAGATGTCGCTGGTGTACGACCCGCTGTCGGCGCTGTTCGTGCTGCTCATCACCGGCGTCGGCACGCTGATCCACGTCTACTCGATCGGCTACATGGCGCACGACGAACGCCGCCGCCGGTTCTTCGCCTTCCTCAACCTGTTCATCGCCGCGATGCTCACGCTGGTGCTCGCCGGCGACTACCTCGTGCTGTTCCTCGGCTGGGAGGGCGTCGGTCTGGCGTCCTACCTGCTGATCGGCTTCTGGCAGCACAAGCCGTCGGCGGCCGCCGCGGCCAAGAAGGCCTTCGTGCTCAACCGGGTCGGCGACCTCGGTCTGGCGCTCGCGATCATGCTGATGTTCGCGCAGTTCGGCACCACCTCGATCGCCCTGGTCAACGGCGCGATCGACGGTGCCTCGCCGACGATCGCCACGGCACTGGGCCTGCTGCTGCTGCTGGGAGCGTGCGGCAAGTCCGCCCAGGTGCCGCTGCAGGCCTGGCTGCTGGACGCCATGGAGGGCCCGACCCCCGTGTCGGCCCTCATCCACGCGGCCACCATGGTCACCGCGGGCGTGTACCTCGTGGTGCGCAGCAACGGCATCTACGACGCCTCCGACGCCGCCCGCACCGCCGTGATCATCGTGGGTCTGGTCACCCTCCTGGTCGGCGCCTACATCGGCTGCGCCAAGGACGACATCAAGAAGGCGCTCGCCGGGTCGACGATGAGCCAGATCGGCTACATGATGCTCGCGGCCGGCCTCGGGCCCTACGGGTACGCCTTCGCGATCTTCCACCTCATCACCCACGGCTTCTTCAAGGCCAACATGTTCCTCGGTGCCGGCTCGGTCATGCACGGCATGGACGACGACGTGAACATGCGGCACTACGGCGGGCTGCGCAAGGCCATGCCGGTCACCTTCGCGACGTTCGGGCTCGGGTACCTGGCGATCATCGGGTTCCCCGGCTTCTCGGGGTTCTTCTCCAAGGACCTCATCATCGAGTCGGCGTTCGGCGAGCACTGGTTCTACGGCCTCGCCGCCCTCATCGGTGCCGGCGTGACGGCGTTCTACATGACGCGCCTGATGCTCATGACCTTCTTCGGGGAGTCCCGCTGGAAGGACGACGTGCACCCGCACGAGTCGCCCGGGGTCATGACGCTGCCGCTCGTGGTGCTCGCCGCCGCCTCGGTCCTCGGCGGCGTGCTGATCCTCGGGGAGTGGATCCCCGAGTGGCTCGAGCCGGTCGTGGGACCGACCCTGCACCACGAGCTGCCGGTCGCCCCGATCGTCATCACCATCGTGATCACGGCGGTCGTCGCGGTCGGTGTGCTGCTGGCCTGGCTCACCTACGGCAAGCGTGAGATCGCCGGTGAGACCCCCGCTGACGCCGACGTCACCCTGTTCACCCGCGCCGGGCGCGCCGACCTGTACGGAGACACCATCAACGATCGCCTGGCCGTGCGTCCCGTGCGGCACCTGACCCGCGTCCTCGTCTGGTTCGACGGCAAGGGCGTCGACGGGTTCGTCACCGGGCTCGCCGATCGTCTCGGTGAGGTGTCGCAGGCCCTGCGGGCGCCCCAGAACGGCTTCGTCCGCAGCTACGCCCTGGCGATCCTGCTGGGCGCGCTGCTGCTCAGCGCGGCCTTCCTCGCGGTGGCGGTCGCATGATGCTGTCGCTGCTCATCGCCACCCCGATCCTGGGTGCCCTGCTGGTCACGGCCATGCCGCGCGGCACCGAGGCCGCCCAGCGCAACGCCAAGTACACGGCGTTCGCCGTCACGCTCGTCACGCTGGGCCTGTCCCTCGCCGTGCTCGCGCGCTACGACACCGACGCCGGCGGCTACCAGCTGACCGAGCAGCACGAGTGGATCGGCCCGTTGGGTGCCTTCTACTCCGTCGGGCTCAACGGCATCGGCCTGACGCTCGTGCTGCTCACGACGGTGCTGGTGCCGATCGTCGTGCTGGCATCGTTCGGCGACAAGCTGCCCACCCGTCGCAGTGCCAACTCGTACTTCGCCTGGATGCTGGTGCTCGAGGGTCTGGCGCTCGGCGTGTTCATGGCCACCGACGTGTTCTTGTTCTACGTCCTGTTCGAGGCCACCCTCGTGCCGATCTACTTCCTGATCGGCAGCTACGGCGGGCCCCAGCGCAGCTATGCGGCGGTCAAGTTCCTCATCTACAACCTGGTCGGCGGCCTGCTGATGCTCGCCGCGATCGTCGGCCTGTACGTCGTGTCCTCGCGCGCCGGTGAGGCCAGCTTCCTGCTCAGCGACCTGCAGAACCTGGAGATCGACGGCACCACCGAGCGGCTGCTGTTCGTCGGCTTCTTCATCGCGTTCGCGATCAAGGCGCCGCTGTGGCCCTTCCACACGTGGCTGCCCGACGCGGCGGCCTCGGCGACCCCCGGCACCTCGGTGCTGATGGTCAGTGTCATCGACAAGGTCGGCACGTTCGGCATGATCCGCTGGTGCCTGGAGATCTTCCCCGGCGCCTCGGAGTGGGCCTCGCCGGTCGTGCTCGTGCTGGCCGTCATCAGCATCGTCTACGGGGCGCTGCTGGCCGTGGGTCAGGACGACATCCGCCGGCTCGTGGCCTACACATCGGTGTCGCACTTCGGCTTCATCATCCTGGGCATCTTCGTGTTCACGACGACGTCGACCGCCGGGTCCGTGCTCTACATGTTCAACCACGGGTTGTCGACGGCCGCGCTGTTCCTCGTCACGGGCATCATGGTCGCGCGTCGCGGGTCGGCGAGCATCGCCGACTTCGGTGGGGTGCAGAAGATCGCCCCCGTGATGTCCGGTGTGCTGCTGATCGCCGGCCTGTCGAGCCTGTCGCTGCCAGGGCTCGCGCCGTTCGTGTCGGAGTTCATGGTGCTCGTCGGTACGTTCACCCGGTCGATCCCGCTCGCGGTCGTCGCGACGCTCGGCATGGTGCTCGCGGCGCTCTACATCCTGATCATGTACCAGCGCACCATGACCGGCCCGTTGGCCGCGGGCGCCGAGGGCGTCACCGACCTCACCACCCGGGAGGTCGCGGCGCTGACCCCGACGCTCGTGCTGATCATCGGCCTGGGATTCTTCCCGCAGCCGGTGCTCGACGTCATCAACCCGGCGGCACGTGACGTCGTCACCACGGTCGGGGTGGGCGACCCACCACCCGAGACGGGCATCCCGCTCGGGTCGGACGAGGGAGGCAACGAATGAACGACGACCTCCCCCAGATCCCGATCCCGGACATCGACTGGACGGCCATCTCGCCGATCCTCATCGTCGCGGGCGTCGCCCTCGTCGGCGTGCTGGTCGAGGCGTTCTGCCCCCGGGCACCCCGGTTCGTGGTGCAGACCGTCCTCGCGGCGGCCGGGACCGTGGCGGCCGGCGTCGCAGCGATCTGGGTCTACACCGACCTCGAGGAGCTGGCCGGCCCCGTCGCCGGTCTGGGTGGTCCCACGGGCGACGACGCCATCGCGGTCGACGGCCCGGGCGTGATCACCTGGATCATGCTGACGCTGTTCGCGCTGCTGAGCATCGGACTGTTCGCCGACCGGCGGCTGGAGGCCGGCGTCAGCGCCTTCACCGGCCGGGCCGCGGACGCCCCCGGGTCGGCCGGCGAGGCCGAGGCCAACCGCCTGAAGGTCGAGCACACCGAGGTCTACCCCCTCGCGATGTTCGCGCTGTTCGGCATGATGATCTTCGCCACCAGCAACGACCTGCTGACGATGTTCATCGCCCTCGAGGTGCTCAGCCTCCCGCTCTACCTGCTGTGCGGTCTGGCCCGACGCCGTCGCCTGCTCAGCCAGGAGGCCGCGCTCAAGTACTTCCTCCTCGGCGCGTTCAGCTCGGTGTTCTTCCTCTACGGCGCCGCGCTCGCGTACGGCTACGCCGGCACCTTCTCGCTGGCCGGCATCGACCAGGCCGTCACGTCGCGCGGTAGCGCCGAGCCGCTGCTGCTCGCGGCGATCGCCCTGATGGCGGTGGGGCTGCTGTTCAAGATCGGCGCCGTGCCGTTCCACGCGTGGACCCCCGACGTCTACCAGGGCGCGCCGACCCCGGTCACCGCGTTCATGGCGGCCGGCACCAAGGCGGCCGCGTTCATCGCCCTCATGCGCGTGCTGTTCGTCGCCTTCGGCGGGGCGTCGTGGGACTGGCGTCCGTCGATCTGGGTGGTCGCCGCGATCACGATGATCTTCGGTTCGCTCGTGGCGATCGCCCAGACCGACGTCAAGCGCATGCTGGCGTACTCGTCGGTCGCCCACGCCGGGTTCCTCCTGGTCGGCGTCAGCGGCGGGTTCGTCTCCGGCGACGGTGAACGGCTCGACTCGCTGTCCAGCGTGCTGTTCTACCTCGTGGCCTACGGTCTGGCCTCGATCGGCGCGTTCGCCGTGGTGATGCTCGTGCGCGACGCCGGCGGCGAGGCCACCCACCTCTCGCGGTGGGCCGGGTTGGGCAAGGAGTCGCCGTTCCTGGCCGGGTCTTTCGCGATCTTCATGCTGTCGTTCGCCGGGATCCCCCTGACCGCCGGGTTCGTCGGCAAGCTCAGCGTGTTCACGGCAGCCTTCTCCGGCGGGTTCTGGCCCCTGGTGGTCGTCGGCGTCCTCACGAGCGCCGTCGCGGCGTACTTCTACGTGCGGGTGATCGTGCTGATGTTCTTCACCGAGGCTGCTTCCGACGGGCCGACCGTCGCCGTCGGCGGCACCATGACTACCGTGGTCATCGTGATCGCGGCCGTGGGCACCGTTGCCCTCGGCATCCTGCCGGGCCCCCTGCTCGAGCTGGTGCAGAACGCCGGCGCCTTCGTGCGCTGACACCGGTGGGTTCTTGACGCAGTGAAGGAGTACGCGTGTCCGGTCTGGGTGTCTCGTTCGATGATCCGGTGCTCGAGGCGCGCATCCTGGCCGGGGTCGACGAGGTCGAGCGTCAGCTCGCCGCCGCCGTCGACAGCCCGGAGGCCTTCGTCGCCGAGGCCGCCGCGCACCTGCTGAACGCCGGAGGCAAGCGGTTCCGGCCGCTGGTCGTGGCGCTGTGTGCCGAGTTCGGCGACCCGGCCGCCCCGGGGGTCGTGCCGTCGGCGGTGGTGGTGGAGCTGACCCACCTCGCCACCCTGTACCACGACGACGTCATGGACGAGGCCGACAAGCGGCGTGGTGCCCTGAGCGCCAATGCTCGGTGGGACAACACCCTCGCGATCCTGGTGGGCGACTACCTGTTCGCCCAGGCCTCCGACATCGTCTCGACGCTCGGGCCCGAGGCGGTGCGCATCCAGGCCCGCACGTTCTCGCGGCTGGTGCGGGGTCAGATCCGCGAGACCATCGGCCCCGGCGACGGTGACCCGTTGCAGCACTACCTGGGCGTGGTGGCCGACAAGACCGGCTCGTTGATCGCCACCTCGGCGCGTTTCGGCGCGATGATGTCGGCCGCGCCGGTCGAGGTCGAGCACGCGTTGACCGAGTTCGGTGAGCGGATCGGTGCCGCGTTCCAGCTGCGCGACGACATCATCGACGTCGCCAGCGAGACGGGGGAGTCGGGCAAGACGCCCGGCACCGACCTCCGCGAGGGGGTGCCGACCCTGCCGGTGCTGCTGGTGCAGCAGATGTCGGCGGGCTCCACCGATCCGGCCGAGGTGCGGCTGCTGGACCTGTTGGGCCGGCCGCTGACCGACGACGCCGAGCACGCCGAGGCCCTCGAGGCCCTGCGGCGCCATCCGGCGATGGACGAGGCGCGCTCCTACGTGCAGAGCGAGGCCGACGCGGCCCGCCGGTTGCTGGAGAAGCTGCCCGACGTCCCCGCACGCGCCGCCCTCGCAGCCCTCTGCGACACCGTCGCCACCCGCCTCGGCTGACCTCACCTCCGCGCTGGCAGTGACGTTTCGGCCCTCGGATCGGTGAATCCGGGGCGCAAACGTCACTGCCAGCGCGAAGGGGATGTGTTCAGAGGGCGAGGGACTCGGCCGACTGGCGCAGGACGCGTCGGCGGTTCGCCAAAGCGTCCGTCGTGAAGACGACCAGCGCCAGCCACACCAGGACGAACCCGGCCCAGCGCGCCGGCGTCATCGCCTCGCCGAACACCACCAGACCGAGGATGAACTGCAGGACGGGGCCCAGGTACTGCAGCAGGCCGATCGTCGACAGCGACAGCCGGGTGGCCGCCGCCCCGAACAGCAGCAGCGGGATCGCGGTGATCACTCCGGTGCCGGCGAGCAGCAGGGCGTTCCCGGTCCCCTCGTGCCCGAAGGCCAGCCCACCGGACACCTGCAGCCACGCCAGGTACGACAGGGCGATCGGCGCGAGGATCATGGTCTCGAGTCCGAGCCCCTCGACGGTGCCGAGCGCGACCTTCTTCTTCACGAACCCGTAGACGGCGAAGGAACCTGCGACCGTGAGGGCGATGACCGGCACGTGGCCGTAGTCGACGGTCAGCACCACGACGGCCACCGTGCCGAGACCCACGGCGGTCCACTGCCACCGCCTGAGGTTCTCGCCCAGCACCAGCACGCCGAGCAGCACCGTGACGAGCGGGTTGATGAAGTACCCGAGCGACGTCTCGATGACGCGGTCGGTCGTGACGCCGTAGATGAACGCACCCCAGTTGACGGCGATCACGACGGACGCCACGGCCAGCAGGGCCACGGCCCGCCGGTCACGGGCGATCTGTCGCAGGCGTCCCCACCGGTGGGTCAACGTCAGGAGTCCCGCGACGAACACCAGTGACCACACCACGCGGTGCGCGAGGGCCTCGAGGGGGGTGGCCGGGTCCAGCAGCGGCCAGTAGAGGGGGAAGAAGCCCCAGCACAGGTAGGCGCCGGTGCCGAAGGCCACCCCGCCGTTGCGGCCCTCGCCGCGATCGTCCGTCACAGGGGCAGTCAACACCCACGGGGGCGCACGCGCCGCGACGCCCCGGTCAGGAGGTGCGGTGCACCTTGGTGTTGCTCGCCTGCGCGAGCGGACGCACCACCAGCAGGTCGACGTTGACGTGCTGGGGACAGCCGGCGACCCAGGCGACCACGTCCGCGATGTCGCCGGCCAGCAGCGGCTCCTCGACCCCGGCGTAGACCGCCGCGGCACGGCCCTCGTCGCCCAGCCGGTTGAGGCTGAACTCCTCGGTACGGACCATGCCCGGAGCGATCTCGGTGACCCGGACGGGGCGACCGTTCAGCTCCAGACGCAACGTCTCGGTGAGGGCGGCCACGGCGTGCTTGGCCGCGACGTAGCCGCCCCCGCCCTCGTAGGGCCAGTGGCCCGCCGTGGAGCCGATGTTGATGACGGTGCCCGCGCCGCTCGCCTCGAGGGCGGGCAGCAGCGCCTGGGTCACCTGCACGGTGCCGACCACGTTGATCTCGTACATGCGACGCCAGTTCTCGACGTCGCTCGTCGCGACCGGGTCGACCCCGAGGGCGCCGCCGGCGTTGTTGACCAGCAGGTCGAGCGTGGGTCCGACCGCCCGCGCGAGGGCGGCGACGTCGGCCGCGGAGGTGACGTCGCAGGCCACCGCCGTGCCGCCGATCTCGTCGGCGAGCACGGTGAGGCGGTCGATCCGGCGGGCCGTGCAGACGACGTGGAAGCCGTCGGCGGCGAGCTGCCGGGCCGTGGCGTCACCGATGCCGCTGCTGGCCCCGGTGACGACGGCGGTGCGTGGGGTGGTCATGGGTCAATGCTGCCACCCCACGCAGTGCCGTGGGTGGGTCGTTACTCCGCGATCCCGGCGAGGGACCCGGTCGTCTTGGTGGTCTGGTCCCCGACGAGGCACGACACCACGCGGTCGCCCTGCTCCCACGACTCGGCGGTGGGGTAGAAGGAGAGGTAGTCCAGGCGCGAGGACTCGAAGTCCAGGCCCACGAAGGTGGCGAACTCCCCGATGCAGGCCTCGTCGCCCTGCGCGGTCACGGCGGCCTCGCCCGGGTAGTCACCGTCGTCCAGCACGATCTCGTGGTAGACCTCGAGGTCGTGCGGGTCGCCGCAGGGGATCGCGGGGAGGGTCTCGACGGCCTCGGTCTCCGAGGGCACGTCGTAGCAGTCGCCGATCTCCATCTCGAAGACGCTGGCGTTCTCGTTGGCCTCGGCGATGGCGCCGGACTCGTCGCGGGTGGTCTCCTCGGCGGACGAGCAGGCCGAGAGGCCGATGCCCACCACGAGAAGGGTCAGAAGGGGGGCGAGGTGTCGCCGGCCCGAGAGGGTTCGTGAGTTCATGGAGGGACAGTAATCCACGGGGGTGCCAAGCCGGGGGGCATTCGGCCCGCGGATGCGTTTCGGGTGGCGCGGGACATACTGGCGGGGAGACGTTCCGGGTGAGGAGGTGCCGATGATCCGTCGAGTGGCGATGCTCTCGGCGCACACGTCGCCCCTGGCCCAGCCCGGTCACGGCGACGCGGGCGGCATGAACGTGTACGTGCTGGAGCTGGCCCGCCAGCTCGCGCGTCGCGACGTGGCGGTGGAGATCTTCACCCGCGCCACCTCGCGTCACCAGCCGGACGTGGTCGAGACCGAGCCGGGAATCCTCGTCCGGCACGTGCCGGCCGGCCCGTTCGAGGGCCTGCAGAAGAACGACCTGCCGTCGCAGATGTGCTCCTTCGTGCGCGACGTCCTGCGCACCGAGGTCGAACAGGGCCCCCAGTGGTTCGACGTGGTCCACTCGCACTACTGGTTGTCGGGCCAGGTCGGCACGGTCGCGAGCGAGCGCTGGTCGGTGCCGCTGGTGCACACGATGCACACGATGGCCAAGGTCAAGAACGCCCTGCTGGCCGACGGCGACGTCGCGGAGCCGTCGGGCCGGATCGCCGGCGAGGAGGAGATCGTGCGCCTCGCCGACCGCCTGATCGCCAACACCGCCGACGAGCGCGACCAGCTGGTCGAGCTGTACGAGGCCGACCCTTCGCTCGTCGAGGTGGTGGCCCCCGGCGTCGACCTGCAGGTCTTCCGGGCGGGCCGCCGCGAGGAGGCACGCGCGGCTCTCGGCCTGCCGCCCGATGCCGCCGTGCTGCTGTTCGCCGGACGCATCCAACCGCTCAAGGCGCCCGACGTCGTGCTCCACGCGGCGGCTCGCCTGCTCGCCGACGACCCCACTCTCCGTGACCGTCTGGTGGTGCCCGTGATCGGCGGCGAGTCCGGCACCGGCATGGACCGGCCCGGGGAGCTGGCCCGCCTCACCGCCGAGCTGGGCCTCGACGACGTCGTCCGGCTCGTGCCCACCCTGCCCCAGGCCGAGCTGGCCCGGTGGTACGCCGCCGCCTCGGTGGTGTGCGTGCCGTCGTACAACGAGTCGTTCGGTCTCGTCGCGATCGAGGCGCAGGCCTGCGGCACCCCCGTCGTGGCGGCCCGCGTCGGCGGCCTGCGCACCGCCGTGTCCGACGGCGTCAGCGGGATCCTCGTCGACGGCCACGACCCGGCCGACTACGCGGCCGCCCTGGGCCCCCTGCTCACCGACGACGCGCTGCGCGACGAGATGGGCGCCAAGGCCGTCGTCCACGCCGAGGGATTCGGATGGGACGCCACCGCCGAGCGGACGCTCGCGGTCTACGAGGCCGCCATCGCGGCAAGGAGGATGCATGGACCCCCGTGACGTCATCTACCAGGTCCTCGTCGACGGGGAGCTGGAGTTCGCCGAGCACCGCCGGGGCGTCTTCGACGTCGACCTGCCCGGGGAGCGCAAGCTCAAGACGACATGTCGACTCGAGGTGGGTCGCCATGCACTGAGCCTGCACGCCTTCGTCGCTCGCAACCCCGACGAGAACCACGAGGCCGTCTACCGGTGGCTGCTGGAGAAGAACCTCAAGCTGTTCGGGGTGTCCTTCGCCGTCGACTCCGCCGGCGACATCTACCTCGACGGCCGGCTGCCGTTGCACGCGGTGACGGCCGAGGAGGTCGACCGGCTGCTCGGCGCCGTCCTCACCTACTCCGACGAGTCGTTCAACACGATCCTCGAGCTCGGGTTCGCCAGCTCGATCCGCAAGGAGTGGCAGTGGCGCGAGTCGCGGGGCGAGTCCACGCAGAACCTCGCCGCCTTCACGCACCTGCGCCCCTGACCGGCGACCCCGCCCGGCCCCACTGGCCCCGGCCGGTAGCGTGGGTGACGTGAAGGCGACGGTGTTCGTGGACGTGACCGACCCGTGGTCCTACATCGGGGCCACGCGGTTCACCCGTGCCGCCGCGACGTTCACGATCCTCACCGGCGAACCCGTCCGCACGACGCTGCGGGCGCACCTGCTGGAGCCGGACGCGCCGTCCTCGGGCCGCCCGCTGATGGAGGCCCTCGCCGAGCGGCTCGGTGGTGCCGACAAGGCCGAGCTGCTCAACATCCGGGTGCGGGGAGCCGCCCGGATCACCGGCATCGACCTGAACTTCGAGGAGGCGGTGGAGGCCAACTCCTTCGACGCGTGGCGCCTCCTCACGTGGGCCGACGAGGCGGGTCCGGGCGTGCAGCACGACCTGGCCCAGCAGCTGTGGCGCGCGCACCTGCTCGAGGGTGCCGACATCGGCGACCACGGCGTGCTGGCCACCCGGGCCGCGCTGGTGGGGCTGGACCTCGAGACGGCCGAGGCGCTGCTGGCCAGCACCGAGTACGGCGACGCGGTGAGGTCGCAGCACGAGACGTCGCTCGAGCTGGGCATCGACCAGCTGCCGGCCATCGTCGTCGAGGACGAGTGGTCGATCACGGGGGTGCACTCCCAGCACGACTACGTCGAGTCGCTCGACCGGGTGCGGCACGAACGCGACCGCGGGGGCGACTGGTCCGAGTCCGGGTGAGCCGCCCGCGCGGCTTCGCTAGGCTCGAATCATGACTCCGACCCTGATCCTGCTGCGCCACGGCCACAGCGAGTGGAACGCCAAGAACCTGTTCACCGGCTGGGTCGACGTCGACCTCAACGAACAGGGGCTCACCGAGGCGGCCCGCGGCGCCGAGCTGCTGGCCGCGGCCGGCCTCGCGCCGGACGTCTCGCACACGTCATTGCTGCGGCGGGCCATCCGCACCTCGCAGATCGTGCTCGACGGCATCGATCGGCACTGGATCCCGGTCAAGCGCTCGTGGAGGCTCAACGAGCGGCACTACGGCGCGCTGCAGGGCAAGGACAAGAAGGCCACCCTCGCGGAGTACGGCGAGGAGCAGTTCATGACGTGGCGCCGTTCGTACGACACCCCGCCGCCGCCGATCGCCGACGACGACGAGTTCAGCCAGGCAGCCGACGTCCGGTACGCCGCGCTCCCCGACGAGCTGCTGCCGCGCACGGAGTGCCTCGCCGACGTGCTGGACCGCATGCTGCCCTACTGGTACGACCAGATCGTCCCCGATCTGCTCGACGGCCGCACGGTGCTGGTGACCGCGCACGGCAACTCGCTGCGCGCGCTGGTCAAGCACCTCGACGGGCTCGGCGAGGACGAGGTCGTCGGGCTGAACATCCCCACGGGCATCCCGCTGGTGTACGAGCTCGACGCCGACCTGCGGCCCGTGGTCGCGGGCGGCACCTACCTCGATCCCGCCGCGGCCGAGGCGGCCATCGCCGCCGTCGCCAACCAGGGTCGCTGACCGCCCCCTCCCCCTCCCCGCGATTCGTGCACGTGATGTTCGTTTCCACGTCGCGGACGAACGTCAACTGCACACATCGCGAGGAGATCGGAGGGGAAGGTCAGGCGTCGAACTTGTAGCCCAGGCCGCGCACCGTCGTCAGCGTGACGGGGTTCGCCGGATCGACCTCGATCTTGGCGCGCAGGCGCTTGACGTGGACGTCGAGGGTCTTGGTGTCCCCCACGTAGTCGGCGCCCCAGACCCGGTCGATCAGCTGGCCGCGGGTCAGCACCCGGCCCGGGTTGCGCAGGAAGAACTCCAGCAGCTCGAACTCCTTCAGCGGCAGCCGGGTCTCGGTGCCGTCGACGGTCACGAGGTGCCGGTCGACGTCCATCCGCACGCGGCCGGCCTCCAGCGACGCACCCTCGACGTCGTCCTCGGCGACCCCGCGACGCAGCACCGCACGGATGCGCGCCACGAGCTCGCGGGGGGAGTACGGCTTGGTCACGTAGTCGTCGGCGCCCAGCTCCAGGCCCACGACCTTGTCGACCTCGGTGTCCTTGGCGCTGACCATGATGATCGGCACCGACGAGGTCTGCCGCAGCTGGCGGCACACCTCGGTGCCCGAGAGGCCCGGCAGCATCAGGTCCAGCAGGACGATGTCGGCGCCGGCACGGTCGAACTCGAGCAGCGCGTCCGGACCGGTCTCGGCGATCGCGACGTCGAACCCCTCCTTGCGCAGCACGTACGACAGCGCTTCGCTGTAGCTGGATTCGTCCTCGACGACCAACACTCGAGTCACGGGGTCTCCTCATCGAGGTCATGGGTGTGGGCTGGAAGCACGAGGGTGAACGACGAACCGAGTCCCGGCTCGCTCCACACCTCGACGGTGCCGCCGTTGCTGGCGGCCACGTGCTTGACGATGGACAGGCCGAGGCCCGTGCCACCGGTCGAGCGGGCCCGGGCCGGGTCGACCCGGTAGAACCGCTCGAAGATCCGGTCGAGCTCCGAGCTCGGGATGCCGATGCCGTTGTCGGCCACGGTGATCTTGACGTCCTCGCCGTCGCGGGCAGCCGTCACCGCCACCCGGGCGCCCTCGGGGGAGTAGGTCACGGCGTTCTCGACCAGGTTGCTCACCGCGGCGTGCAGCTGGGCCCGGTCCCCGAGGATCGACAGGTCGGGCTCCGTGGTCGACCGCAGGTCGATGCCCTTGGCCTCGGCATCGGTCATCGAGTGCTCGCAGGCCTCCGACACCAGCTCGCCGACCTTGATGACGGCCGCCTCGTCGCTGAACACGTCGTTCTGGAGCCGGGACAGGTCGATCACCTGCTGCACGAGCCGGGTGAGCCGGTCGCCCTCGGCGATCATCCGCGAGGAGAACCGCTCCACCGCTGCCGGGTCGTCCCGGGCCTCCGAGACCGCCTCGGCGAGCAGCTTGATCGCCCCGATGGGCGTCTTCAGCTCGTGGCTGACGTTGGCCACGAAGTCGCGCCGGATGGTCTCGACCCGTTGCGCCTGGGTGCGGTCCTCGGCCAGGACCAGGATCAGGCGCGAGGTCAGGGGCGCCACCCGGGCATGCACGTGCAGGGGAGCCGACCGTCGGACCGGCACGAGGACGTCCGCCTCGCGGGCCTCGCCGTCGCGGCGGACCTGGCGGACCAGGGTGAGCAGCTCCTCGGGGTGCAGGGTGTCGCCCCGGACGATGCCCATCGCGACGGCCGGGGCCGACGCCCGCAGCACCTCGTCGGACGCGTCGACCACGACGGCCGACGACGCGAGGGCCGACAGCACGGCCTCGGTGCCCGGAGGGACGTCGGGAGCGGCCGGCGGCTCCACCGGCCGGCTCTGTCGCTGCTCGTCGAACCTCCACAGGAAGGTGATCAGCGCCCCGGCGACGACGCCGACCGCTCCGGCGAGCAGCCAGCCAGCTTCCATGTCCACCTCTTGATGGTAGGGCGCTGTTCACCCAGACCTTGCCCCAGAACGCCCCGGAACGTGCTTCTTTCCGCGCCCGTTCACGCGCCGTTCACCGCAGGTCGCCGATCGTTCACCGCTTCTGCCTAGGGTGTCGTCATGCGCAACCTGTACCACGAGCAGCTCGACGCCATCGTCGACGACCTGGTCACCCTCACCGGGACCGTCCGTCGCGCCGTCGCTGCCTCCACCGCCGCCCTGCTCAACGCCGACGCCCCGCTCGCCGAGAAGGTGATCGACGGGGACAAGCTCGTGGACGAGACCATCGAGAACATCGAGGAGCGTGCGCTGCTGCTGCTGGCCACCCAGCAGCCCGTCGCCACCGACCTGCGCCAGCTGGTCGCGACCCTCCGCATGCTGACCGACCTCGAGCGCATGGGCCAGCTCGCCGTGCACGTCTCCAAGGTCGCCCGCCTGCGCATGCCCGAGGTCGCGGTCCCGACCGGCCTGCAGCCGACCATCATGGCGATGGCCTCGGTCGCCGACCAGATGATCCACGCCGCCTCGCGCATCGTCTCGGACCGCGACGTCATCGCGGCCGGCAAGCTCGAGGACACCGACGACGAGATGGACAAGCTGCGCCAGCAGCTGTTCCGCACGCTGCTGTCCGACAACTGGACGCACGGCGTCGAGCCGGCGATCGACCTGGCCCTGCTCGGCCGCTACTACGAGCGCATCGGCGACCACGCCGTGTCGATGGCCCGCCGGGTCGTCTACCTCGTCACCGGCGAGATCCCGTCCCCCAGCTGACTCCTGCACGACGAAGGGCCCCGACCACGTGGTCGGGGCCCTTCGTCGTGCAGGGAGCGGGGGCCGTCAGGCGGCCGGCGCGGTCAACGGGGTGACGACCGTCGAGTAGATGTCGTTGCGCGTGACCGCGGGCACCCGGATCTCGACGTCGGCGGCGCCGTCGAAGCTCAACGTGATCGTGTAGTAGCGGCCGGCCTCGACGTCCTCGGCGAAGAACACCTTGCTGTCCTCGATGCCCAGCTGGACGGCCCGGCGCACCGGCAGGCTGAGGTCGCCGCCGTCGGAGGAGACCTCGAGCTCGGTGCCCTCGCCGTCGGTGACGGTGAACCCGGTCAGGTCCTGCACGCGCTCGGTGGTGTTGAGCAGGGTCCCGCTGAAGGTGCCGGAGCCGTCGAAGTTCTCGACGAACAGTGCGCCGAGGACCTGCACGTCGGTCGCCCGCAGGTCTGCGCCGATCCCGGCCTGGTACGGCTGGTTGACCTGCGCGTCGAAGCTGGTGCCGCACGCGCCGAGCGTGGTGAGGGCGAGGGCGGTCGCAGCGGCTGCCGAGGATCGGCGGAGGCGTTCGTGGCGCACGGGTGGGGCCTTTCGCAAGGAGCGGTCGTCGGGGCTGATCGTACCGAAGCCCGGCCACCGCGGGCCCACGGCCCACGATCCCGGGCCGTGCTCGCCGTGCACACCTGAAAAACGCCCAAGAAGTCGCTCAACGCAACGTGTTATCCTTGCCTTCTAGGAAAGGTGCTTTCTCTATGGCTTTTACTGTCGGCGAAACCGTTGTGTATCCCAATCACGGTGCTGCAGTCATCGAAGACATCGAAACGAGAAAGATCAAGGGGGAAGAGCGCGACTACCTCGTGCTGAGGATCATCGCGCAGAACGACCTGGTCGTCCGTGTGCCGGCCTGCAACCTCGATCTGGTCGGCGTCCGTGACGTCGTCGACGCCGACGGTCTGGAGCGCGTGTTCAGCGTCCTGCGTGCCGAGCACGTCGAGGAGCCGACCAACTGGTCGCGCCGCTACAAGGCGAACCTCGAGAAGCTGCACTCCGGTGACGTGCTCAAGGTCGCCGAGGTCGTGCGCGACCTCTGGCGCCGTGACCACGAGCGTGGTCTGTCGGCCGGCGAGAAGCGCATGCTGGCCAAGGCCCGTCAGATCCTCGTCTCCGAGCTCGCGCTCGCCGAGAACACCAACGAGGACAAGGCCGAGCTCCGGCTCGACGAGGTTCTCGCCAGCTAGACCCCTCCGGGCGGTGGATTCTCGACCGAATAGCACCTCATTCGGTCGCGAAGCCACCCGCCGGGCGGCGAGGGCGGCTCAGGTCAGCAGGGCCGTGGCGATGGCGGCGATGCCCTCGCCCCTGCCGGTCAGCCCGAGTCCGTCGGTCGTGGTGCCGGCCACGCTCACAGGCGCACCGACGGCGGCCGACAGCGCCTGCTGGGCCTCGTCCCGGCGGCTGCCGATGCGGGGACTGTTGCCGATCACCTGCACCGCGACGTTGGCGATCTCGTGGCCCTCGGCGCGCACCATGCGGGCGGTCTCGGCCAGGAAGCCCACACCGGAACCGCCGGCCCACCGGGGGTCCGCCGTGCCGAAGACCGTGCCGATGTCGCCCAGGCCGGCGGCGCTGAGCAGGGCGTCGACCATCGCGTGGGCGGCGCAGTCGCCGTCGGAGTGACCGTCCAGGCCCGCCGGTGCGTCGGGCCAGTGCAGCCCCACGAGCCACAGGTCCGTGCCCGGCGTCAGGCGGTGGACGTCGGTGCCGATCCCTGTTCTCATCGTTCGAGCCCCATGGGTCGATCATGCCGTAACAGGTTGGTCATGCTCGCAACCGTGCACCCGGCACCGATGCCGACGACACTGGACGGGTGAATCCTCGTGCCTCCGCTGCCACCGGGGTGTTGGCCGTGGGCGCGGCCCTCACCGTCAGCGAGCTGCTGGCCGCCGTCTTCGACGTGCCGGAGTCCCCTCTGCTGGCGGTGGCCCAGCACGCGGTCGACCTGACCCCGGCACCGTTGATCAAGCCGATCATCGACCTGGTGGGCACGGCCGACAAGCCTCTGGCCGTGGCGGTCACGGTGGTCGTGCTGCTGGCACTCGGAGCCGTGGCGGGGCGGGCCTGGATCGAGCGCAGGCAGGTGTCGCTCACGCTGGTCGGCGGCTTCACGGCTCTCGGCACGCTCGCCGTGCTGACCCGTCCCGAGCCCTCGGCCGCCGCCGTGGTGGCCACGGTGGCCGGTGCCGCGGCCGCGCTCGCGGTCCTGCACCTGCTGCAGGACCGCCTGGCCGAGGACGCCCCCGACGGAACGCGGCGCAGCTTCCTGGTGGGCGCAGCGGTCGTGCTGGTCGGCATCGTCGCCTCCGGCGTGGGCGGTCAGCTGCTCGCCGAACGGCGCCGGCGCCGGGCCGAGCTGGAACGGGCGCGCGCCTCCCTCGACCTGCCGCTGGAGCCGACCAGCACCCCCGCGGGCGCCGATCTGGGCATCGACGGCCAGCGACCGTGGACCACCCCCAACCGCGACTTCTACCGCATCGACACGGCGCTCAGTCCGCCCCTGCTGGACGCGTCCGAGTGGAGCCTGCGGATCCACGGCCTGGTCGACCGCGAGATCACCGTGACGTACGACGACCTCGTGGCGCGCGGTCTGACCGAGGCATGGGTGACCCTCTGCTGCGTCTCCAACGAGGTCGGCGGCGACCTGATCGGCAACGCCAACTGGTCCGGCGTCCCGATGGCCGACCTGCTCGCCGAGGCCGGCGTGCAGGACGGCGCGGACTGCCTGCTGTCGACCTCGGTCGACGGGTGGACGTGCGGCACGCCGCTGGAGGCCGTGACGGACGGCCGCAACGCCCTGCTCGCGGTGGGGATGAACGGCGAGCCGCTACCCGTCCGGCACGGGTTCCCCGTCCGTCAGGTGATCCCCGGGCTGTACGGGTACGTCTCGGCGACCAAGTGGGTGGTCGACTGGGAGGTCACCCGGTTCGCCGAGGTCGAGGCGTACTGGACGCAACGGGGCTGGGGCGAACGCGGCCCGATCAAGACCCAGTCGCGCATCGACCTGCCGGCGCCGAACAGCACCGTGCGGGCCGGGCAGCAGGTCATCGCCGGGGTCGCGTGGCACCAGCACACCGGCATCAGCGCCGTGGAGGTCCGCGTCGACGAGGGTGACTGGGTCGGGGCCACGATCGGCGAGGTCGACACCGTCGACACGTGGGTGCAGTGGTCGGTGCCGTGGGACGCGACCCCCGGCCGGCACACCATCGAGGTGCGGGCCACCGACGCCGACGGGCGCGTGCAGACGCAGGAGCGGGCCGACGTGCTGCCCGACGGCGCGACCGGCTGGCACAGCGTCGACGTCGCCGCCCAGGCGTAGCGGCGGGAGCGGGCGTCCGGGGCCGATAGGCTGGGGGGTGTGAGCCTGCACCTGTACGACACCGCGACCCGGCGGACCGCCGCGTTCGTTCCCGTGACCCCGGGGCAGGTCAGCATCTACCACTGCGGCCTCACGGTGCAGGGCCCCCCGCACATCGGGCACATCCGCAAGGAGGTCGTGTTCGACGTCCTGCGGCGGTGGCTGGAGCGCTCCGGTCTGGAGGTCACGATCGTGGCCAACGTGACCGACATCGACGACAAGATCATTGCGAAGGGCCGCGAGCAGGGCCGTCCGTGGTTCGCCGTGGCCTACGCCAACGAGCGCGCGCTGCACGCGGCCTACGAGGTGCTGGGCTGCCAGCCGCCCACCTACGAGCCCCGGGCCACCGGTCACGTGCCCGAGATGGTCGAGATGATCGCGACCCTGATCGAGCGCGGCCACGCCTACCCGGCCACCGACGACTCCGGCGACGTGTACTTCGACGTGCGGTCCTGGCCGGAGTACGGCGCGCTGTCGCGACAGTCGGTCGACGACATGCAGCCCGCCGAGGACGCCCCGCCCGCCGGCAAGCGTGACGCCCGCGACTTCGCGCTCTGGAAGGGCCACAAGGCCGGCGACCCCGACTCCGCGTCGTGGACCACCCCGTGGGGGCGCGGCCGCCCCGGCTGGCACCTGGAGTGCTCGGCGATGGCGGGCAAGTACCTGGGTCACGAGTTCGACATCCACGGCGGTGGCCTCGACCTGCGGTTCCCGCACCACGAGAACGAGCTGGCGCAGTCGCGCGCCGCCGGGCAGCGGTTCGCGCGCATCTGGATGCACAACGCGATGCTCAACCTCGGCGGCTCCAAGATGGCCAAGAGCGTCGGCAACACGCTGATGGTCAGCGAGGTCGTCCGCCGGGTGCCGCCGATCGCCCTGCGGTACTACCTGCTGGCCGCGCACTACCGGTCGGTCATCGAGTTCAGCGAGGAGTCGCTCGCGGAGGCGGCCACCGCCTTCGAGCGCATCGCGGGCTTCGTCACCCGCGCCGCCGAGCTGGTGGGCCCGGGCGAGCCGGGTGACCCCACGGCCGAGTTCGTCGCGGCGATGGACGACGACCTCTCGGTGCCCGCCGCGCTGGCCGCCCTGCACGCCACGATCGGCGACGGCCAGCGGCTGCTCGCCGCCGGCAGCTCGCCCGAGCTGCGCGAGGTGCTCGCGTCCGTGCGGGCCATGCTCGACGTGCTCGGCGTCGACCCCCTGTCGCCGGTGTGGTCCGGTGCCACCGACGACTCCACCGACCAGGCGCTCGACACCCTCGTGGGGGCGCTGCTGGAGCAGCGCACCGAGGCTCGTGCCGCCCAGGACTTCCAGACGGCCGACCGGGTGCGCGACCAGCTCACTGCCGCCGGCGTCGAGATCGAGGACACGCCGCACGGCCCGCGGTGGTCCGTGAAGGGACGCTGAGATGCCCGGCAACAGCCAACGCCGAGGGGCGATCAAGAAGTCCGGCAAGGGAAACCCGACCGCCGGATCCGGAGGACGCCGGCGCAAGGGTCTGGAGGGCAAGGGCCCGACCCCGCGCGCCGAGGAGCGACCGAACCACAAGGTCTACAAGATGAAGAACGCCGCCACCAAGCGGGAGGCCGCGCGGCCCCGCCGCAAGACCGGTGACGTCGCGGAGTGGGTGGCCGGACGCAACTCGGTGCTGGAGCTGCTCAAGGCGACCGTGCCGATCCACGGGCTCTACGTCGCCGAGGGCACCGAGCGCGACGAGCGCATGCGCGAGATCTTCAAGCTCGCCGCCGACCAGCACGTCAGCCTGCTCGAGATCGGCCGGGTCGAGCTCGACAAGCTCACCGGGGGCGCGGTCCACCAGGGCATCGCCGCCAAGCTCAACGCCTACGACTACGCCGATCCGCGCGACCTGCTGGCGCTCGCGGCCGAGCGCGGCGAACCGGCCCTCATCGTGATGCTCGACGGCGTGACCGACCCGCGCAACCTCGGTGCCGTCATCCGGTCGGCCTCCGGTTTCGGGGCCCACGGTGTCGTCATCCCGGAGCGCCGGGCCGCGCAGATCACCGCGGCGGCGTGGAAGACCTCGGCCGGCGCCGCGGCCCGGGTGCCCGTCGCGCGCGTCACCAACCTCACCCGCACGCTCAAGGAGCTGCAGGAGGAGGGCCTCATGGTGATCGGTCTGGCGGCCGACGGCGACGTCGAGCTGCCGTCGTCGCAGATGCTCGACGGCCCGGTCGTCGTCGTCATCGGCAGCGAGGGCAAGGGGCTGTCGCGGCTGGTGGGCGAGACCTGCGACGAGCTCGTCTCGATCCCGATGTCGACGGGGCTG
The DNA here is from genome assembly GCF_000160775.2 of Aeromicrobium marinum DSM 15272. Lineage (NCBI taxonomy): Bacteria > Bacillati > Actinomycetota > Actinomycetes > Propionibacteriales > Nocardioidaceae > Aeromicrobium > Aeromicrobium marinum. The sequence goes on from NZ_CM001024.1 coordinate 23,910, forward strand.
GAGAGCCTCAACGCCGGCGTCGCCGCGGGCATCGCGCTCTACGCCATCGCCCGGCAGCGCGGCTGAACCGCCGGTGACCTGGTTCGAGACCAGCACGGCCTCCGAGGCCGTGATCGACGCCGACCGTGCCGACGTGTGGTCGGTCCTGACCGACGCCGACGTCGTCGCGGAGCTGACCCCGTTCGTGCAGCGGATCACCGTCGACGGCGACCACTGGCACTGGGAGCTCGACGAGGTGCCCGGGCTGGGCGTCAGCCTGGCTCCGGCCTTCACGGTGCGGATGCGGCTGGACGACGGCGAGCGGATCACCTTCGAGCACGACCCGCCCGAGGGTGAGCGGGAGCGGGCGGCGGTCGAGGGCGTGTACGAGCTGGCCGACGCGTCCGACGGGGGACCCGGCTGGCGATCGACCTGACCGTCCGGGTCGACCTCCCGCTGGCCAAGCTCACCGGGCCCGCGGTGCGCACGACGATGAAGGGCGTGCTGGCCACCATCGGCACCAGGTTCTCGGCCAACCTGCTGGATCACCTGGGCGCCGCGGAGGAGTGAACCACCCGGCCTGATGAGTTTGACAATCATTGTCAACAAGGTGTGGGATGTGCGTCATGAATCCACGCACCCAGAATCCCCGACCTGTCCACCTCTGGACCTCCGCTCCCGCCCGGCTGACCGCCGGGACCCTGTTGGCCGCTGCCCTGCTCGCTGCCTGCGGTGAGGCTGACCCCGCCGGCTCCACCTCGGACGCGGTGACCGGCCCGACCGAGACCGACCAGCCGGTGCCCCGCGTCCTGGTCGCCTCCGACGAGCAGGTCACGGTGCTCGACGCCGACTCGCTCGACACCGTCGAGACGTTCGACGTCGACGCGCGGCCGATCCTGTCCGTCGCGGGTGACGGCCGGCACGTGTACACGCTGGAGTCCGACGCCGACCGCATCGGCGTGATCGACGCCGGCAGCTGGACCGAGGCGCACGGCGAGCACGGCCACTCGTTCACCGCCGATCCGGCGCGCCTGGACTCCGTCGTCGAGGGCCCGACCGCCTACCACGCGGTCAGCGACGACGAGCGCACCGTCGTGTGGTTCGACGGCGACGGCTCCTTCGTCACCTTCGACCACGGGGGCCTCGAGGGTGACCGGATTGGTGAGCGTCGCATCGAGACCGGCGCGCCCCACCACGGGGTGGCCGTGCCGACCGCGGAAGGCGGGTTCCTGGCGTCGATCGCGGTCGGTGACGCCCCGGTCGGTCTGGCCCTGTTGGACGAGACCGGCGCCGAGACCACCCGGTTCGAGACCTGCGAGGGCCTGCACGGTGAGACCCACGTGGGCGAGACGGGCTACGCCTTCGGCTGCGCCGACGGCATCATCGTCGTGGCGGACGGCAGCGCCACCAACATCGCCGCGCCGCTGCCGGGCGCCGGCACCGGATCACTCGTCGAGGTCCACGACTCCTCGGTGGTGGTGGGCAGTCTGTACAGCGAGACCGACGACAGTGCCTCGACGTCGCTGGCGCTGTACGACACCGCCGCGGGCACGGCGACCCTGGTCGACCTGGGCGTGGAGTTCAGCAACCTCGCGTCCGTCGACGGTCACGCGGTGGTCCTGGGCACCGACGGCGCCCTCCACCTCGTCGACGTGGCGACCGGCGAGGTGACCTCGATCGACGTGATGGACGGCTGGGACAAGCCCGAGAGCTTCCGTGACCCGCGTCCGGTGCTGGCCGCGGCCGGCGACCGGGCGTGGATCACCGATCCGGGCGCCGGGACGCTCGCCCTGGTCGACCTGGAGTCCGGCGAGACGGTGCAGCGGACCGAGCTCGACGCGACGCCGACGTCGCTGACCGTCGTCAACGCCGCCACCCACGCACACTGACCGACCGCTCCGCCTCCCCTTCGCGCTGGCAGTGACGTTTCGGCCCCGGAATCGGCGGTTTCAGGGCCGAAACGTCACGGCCAGCGGGGACGGGCCGATGGGGGCGGGCCGATGGGGGCGGGCCGATGGGGGCGGGCCGATGGGGGCGGTCAGCCGAGGACGTGGTCGAGGTACGCGTTGGTGAACCGGCGGTCCGGGTCCACCTCGTCGCGGATCGCGACGAAGTCCCCGAACCGGCTGTACCGCTCGGCGAAGTAGTCGGCGCCGAGGGTGTGCATCTTGCCCCAGTGCGGTCGGCCCTCGTGAGCGGTGAAGATCGCCTCAGCCGCGGCGAAGTAGGCCGTCGGGTCGGTGCGGCGGTACTGGTGCACCGCGACGTAGCAGTTGTCGCGCTCGTGCCCGGTCGACATCCACACGTCGTCGGCGGCGGTGAACCGGACCTCGATCGGGAACGACACCGCCTCGTGGCCGGCGTCGAACCAGCGACCGAGCTCGTCGAGCACGTGCGACAGGGCCTCACGCGGCAGCGCGAACTCCGACTCGCGGAACCGCACCGTGCGGGGCGAGACGAACACCTCGTAGGAGTGGTCGACGTACTCGCGGGCACCCAGCATCGAGGCGGCGAGTGCGTTGGCGCGCGGGATCCAGCCGGGTCGCCGCGTCAGCACCCGGTTGATGCCCTCGAAGGCGGTGTTGCTGAGGAACTCGTCGTCCCACCAGTGCCGCAACCGGCCGACCGGCTGCCGCTCCGTGCCGTCTGCCACCCGGTTGTTGCGCTTGATCGAGGTCTTCGTCGTGTGCGGGAACCAGTAGAACTCGAAGTGGTCGTTGTCGTCGACGAGCTCGTCGAGCCGGCCCATCACCTCGGCGAGCGGCATCGGCTCCTCGCGGGCGTGCAGACAGAACGCCGGCACGCACTGCAGGGTGACCTCGGTGATGATGCCCAGCGCGCCGAGGCTGACGCGGGCCGCGCCGAACCAGGGGTGCTGCTCGTCGATCTCGAGGACGTCGCCCGCAGCTGTGACCAGCTGCACCGCGACGACCGCGGCCGAGATGCCGTGCAGGCGGCCGCCGGTGCCGTGGGTGCCGGTGGAGATGGCGCCGGCCACCGACTGCGGGTCGACGTCGCCGAGATTCGGCAGCGCCAGCCCCAACGCCCCGAGTCGGGGGTTGAGTCCGTGCAGCGAGATGCCGGCCTGCACCCGCACCCGTCCGGTGGACGCGTCGTGCCCGACGATCGCGGACATCCGGTCGAGGTGCAGCAGGATGCCGTCGGTCCGACCGATCGGCGTGAACGAGTGACCGGCGCCGACGGCCTTGACCGTGAGGCCGTCGGCGGCGGCCCGTCGCACGAGGTCCTGCACGTCGGCGGTGGAGCCGGGGTGGGCCACAGCGGCCGGGGTGCTGGTGACGTTGCCGGCCCAGTTGGTCCAGGTGGTCATCCGAAGTTCTTCCCCTCGCCGCGGTAGGTGGGCAGGGACCGGACGGTCCCGTCGGCGTCGACGAGATGGACGGCGTCGAACCGCTCGCACATCTCGCCGGCCTTCGCGTGGCGGAACAGCACCCGGTCGCCGGGCGCGAGGTTCCGTGCCGCCCGCCCGCGGACCGGGGTCTGCACCTCGCCGGCTCCCTCGGTCCCGATCAGGTCGAGCCCCGGCGGGTGCACCGGCGTCGGTCGGCGGGCGTCGCCGGTGGGACCGGAGGCGATGTAACCGCCGCTGAAACAGGTCGCGACGTCGCGGGCCGGACGACGGACGACGTCGAGCGCGAAGTACGCGGCCGGTCGCGCCGCGAAGGCGTCGTAGGAGTCGAACAGGGTCGGGGTGAACAGCCCGGAGCCGGCCGTCAGCTCGGTGACGCAGGGATCGTCCCCGGTGACCTCGAGGCTGCCCGTGCCCCCGGCGTTGACGAGCCGGAGGTCGGCCACGCCCCGCACGGCGTCGACCACCCGGGCCCGGCGGTCGGCCAGCTCGGCGGCGGAGCGACTCTTGACCAGCCGGACCGCGGGGGAGGTGTCCGGCAGGCCGGCGATCTGGGCGTCGTAGAACATCACGCCGACGAGGTCGAAGCCCGGGCGTCGGACGATCGCCTCGGCGGCGCGGCGGGCCTGGCGCACCGAGTGCACCGGCGAGCGGCGGACCCCCAGGTGGACGGGGCCGATCTTGTAGGAGGCGTCGACGTCGAGGCAGACCTGCAGGTCGGGGTGGCGCGGGCCCAGCACCCGGTCGATCGCGTCGAGCGCGGGCAGGCCGTCGACCATGAGGGTGATGGCGCGGCGGTGCCGGTCATCGGCAGCCAGGCGGCGCAGGGCCGCGGCGTCGACGGTGGGGTAGGCCAGCAGGACGTCGTCGATCCCGTGCTCGACCAGCCAGAGGGACTCGGCCAGCGAGTACGACATGACCCCGGCGAATCCCGGTCGCGCCAGGGTCTCGGCGACGACTCCGCGCACCCGGACGGACTTGCTGGCCACCCGGATCGGCACCCCTCCGGCCCGCCGCACGAGGTCGTCGGCGTTGGCGGCGAGCGCGGGCTCGTCGACGACCGCCAACGGTGCCGGCAGGTCACGGGTGGCGGAGAGCAGGTCGTCGAGGCGGGTCATCGGCTCCAGTATGGCCGAGGCGGTGGGGGTGCCGGGGTCGTTACGATGGGACGTCGCACCGGGACTCTCCCGGCGCGCGCCCCTGTAGCTCAGTTGGTAGAGCGCCTCACTTGTAATGAGGATGTCGCGGGTTCGACTCCTGTCGGGGGCTCCAGAACGACAGCGTTATCGAGTCGCCCACGCCTAGTGACTGTACCCGTTTGTGCACCCATCCGAACGGCGGCAACTGTGCGCATCGGTGTGCACTTGGTTATCTCACCCAGGGGCTAGTTTCTCCCCATGACAGCGATGGACGCCTTCGAGGGCCGCACATGGTTCAGCACCGCCCAGGCTGCCCAGCACAGCGGCTGGTCCAGCAAGACCGTGCTCCGCGCCCTCCGTGACGGCACTCTGGCTGGCAGCCAGCGCATGGCCGGGGGGCGCTGGAGGATCCACCGGGACGACCTGGACGCATGGCTGCGCGGCGAATGATGGCACTCACCGATGACGAGCGAGCGATGCTCGAGCTGGAGCGCCAGTGGTTCGCCCACCGTGGGTCGAAGGAGGGCCGCATCCTCGAGCGGTTCGGCCTGTCCCCGACTAGGTACCACCAGGTGCTGCTGCGGCTGATCGACCGGGAGGACGCTCTCGCCCACGACCCGATCCTGGTGAAGCGGCTCCGCCGGCTGCGGACAAAGCGCGCCGCCTCCCGCACAGCCCGCCGGGTGGGCGATGAGTGACGACGACCGCAACGAGGGCGACGGTCCCGGCGAGTGCCTCGAGCACGCTTGGAAGCTGAAGGGCGTGACGATCGCGATGGACGGCGCCCACGAGGACTACGCCTGCCTGCGCTGTGGTGCGGTGTCGATGCGCGAGTCCGGTGCGGGCTGGCATCCGGGGTTCTAGTCGGCGAGCCGCACATCCCAGGGGTCGTCCCTGGGGTAACGTAGAACCTCCGACCGAATCCACTACTCGGGGTCGCCCATGGCTTCTAACCAGCGAACTGGCCGCGCTGCCCGCAGCGGCAGCGTGCAGACGCCTACGTTCTGGATCGACGAGAGCGGATCGAAGAACACCGCGAGTCGATGCTTCGTCGTCGCCGGGATCAAGACCCGCCACCCCGATGATCTCCTCCGGGCGATCCACTCGATCCGGGAGCGTCACTCGTATGCGCACGAGTTCAAGTTCGGCCGGATCAACAAGCGGAACGCGCCGTACATGGTGGAGTTGGTCGACCTCCTCGCAGACAGTGACGCCCATCTGATCGCCTCGGTGGTCGGTCCTGACCACAACCCCTTCAAGGGCAAGGCGGCGTGGGAGGCGCAGGCTGACCTGATCTCACGGCTCATCGTGGGGAGCCTCAACAAGAACGAGGTCGCTGCGGCGTTCATGGACGGGATCTCGACTCCGCCCGACAGGTCGCTGGGTAGAGCTGTGAAGCGGGGGGTCAACGGCCGGCTGCAGGGTACGCCCTTGGTGACCGCGGTCTCCCTCAACTCGAAGACCAACGATCTGCTTCAGGCGGCTGACCTCGTCGCTGGCGCGATCCGCCACCAGCGCATGTCCGATGGACCGCTGCAGGGCGTCGGCGTCGAGAAGGCCAAGGTGGCAGATCGCCTGGCGACAGCCTTCGGCACCAAGGACCTGTCAGATCAGCGCGAGACCAGGGTCAACATCGCCACGGTTCGGGGCCGCGGTACCGCGGGGCGACGACTCCGACCCGTTCGTGACGAATCTCACGCCTCTTGATCTCATTGCCTCATTGCGCGCTATGCTGTAGACATCGGTGCCAGAGCTCAGGGCTCATAGCGCCGAGATGGACCAGAGCTTAGGGCTCACAGTTCAGAATACAGCGGCACGGAGTGGTTTCCTGCTCGCTGACCACAAACGGGTTAGGCGGATTGTTCCCCTAAAGCCTGAACGGCCCCACTGCTCAGCAGTGGGGCCGTTCCTTTTCCCTCGCATGGTCTAGCCATCCTTGCCGTGCTCGGCCTAGGCTGGCGGAACCCATCCCCCGATGGTGTAGACGCCCTGGCCGGAGCCGCAGGTTCCACAGCTGGGGCGTCGTCCAGTTCGGCTGGTCACGTGCCCTGTCTGTGGCTGTACCCGCCCCGTGTCGCGGCGTCTCGCGCACGGTCGAACGCCTCGACCATCGGCCCGGTCTCGGGCACGCCGATGGCCACGGCGAGCAGATGCGCGGTCGCCAGGGCTTCGGCATAGATCGGCCTCGCGAGGTAGCCACCGAGGATCGCCCCGAGCTCGGACGTGAGCAGGTCGGTCCGGTCGCCGGCGAGTGTGCGCATCTGCGTGACGGCCTGATCCTGGGGGACGGCGGTGGTGGCGAGGCGGCGGGCGGTGCCGCCGATCTTCGCGGCGAGGATCCGGTCACGGTCAGGCATGAGCGGGATGGTGCCACCGAGAAGGGACACAACCGGCAGATAGCCAAACTCGACTCGGCGAAAGGCTGCTCCGGCTACCACGGTCTGACCCGCTGTTGTGGGACTCTCGTTCTAAGAGTTGTTCGGCGGTTGCGCTACCCGATAGGATAGTAAAGTGCTTGACACCATCCGAAAGAACTGGTAAGCGCCCATGAGGGGTGTGGTCACCATTCCTGCGCAGCACCGTGAGGCGTTGCGCTCCATTGCTCAGATGGACTCGAAGTTGTGCGATCAACTCGTCGACGCCATTCGCGCAGCCCGCGTCTCCGAAAGCGGGCTGAGGGCGGCGGTGAACTCCGTGGCACTGGACCCGGTCGCATTCGATGCCCTCATGTCGTCGGCGGTGTTCCGCAGCAGTCACGGGCTCTCGCCGGTCGCTGCAGCTGAGCAGTTTGCCGAAGTGCTTGGACTGGGAGATGCAGCGACGCAGCTTGCGAAGGTGCTGGCAGAGCCGAACCTGGTACTCGTCGCGAAAGCTCTCGATCTGCAGAGCACCTACGAACGTGTCCTTCACGTTTCCCGAATCATGACTGACCTCCGCCCCGTCTTCAGCGATGACGACACGGTGCCTCTGGCTGGGACTATTGCCCATCAACTTCAGGTCATCACGTTCGAGCAGTCAGGCATCCACGACTTCTTCATTGCAATGGACGATGCAGACTTGAAGGTGCTCCGTGATCAGGTCGACAGGGCTCTGCAGAAGTCGGAAAACCTGCGCGAAGCTGTATCCGGAACTAGTTTGGCGGTCGTGAAGGAGGACGAGTAGCAATGGCATGGTCAGTTGAACAGCCCCCGATGATCCGACACACGCCGCCCGGTGCTCTCCGACGTCGGGCGCTCGGTTCCGGAATCGTCGTGGAACTGCCGGAGCAATCGAACTCGACCCCCGTCATCATGACCATCCCGCCGACGGCCTACCTCCTCGAAGACCGCCTCGAACGCGCATTGGCAGCAAGTGACACCGACTGGAGGACGGTCGATTCGCTCGCAGGTGAACTTGGTGTTTCAGCCGCCGCGACCCGCGAGGCGATCAGGAGAATGGGGAGCAAGGTTCGTCGTCCCGCGCGAACGAAGAAGAGCGAGGAAGACTGGTACCGACTGTCTTCGCGCGGACTGACTTGGCAGGAGCGTCTCAGGATCCTCCTGGCGTTCGCTAGCCGGACGTCCTAGTTCCCAGCATGGAGACGTGGGAGGTCGCGGCTTGGGCAGTTGCGGGAGGTATCGCTGCTGAGGTCTTGGCTATTGCTCCCTATCGGAGAATCCAGAAGGAGAACAAACCGGCTTGGATCTATTCGGTCAGCTACTGGGTGTGGGCGCCGATCTACGTCGGTCTCGGAGTTCTCGTCGCAGTCTTGAGCTTGGAGGCTGCCGATCCGACCAAGTGGATTGCGTTCCAAGCCGGACTGACTGCTCCGCTGCTCGTGCAACGGCTGCTTGGCGCTGGGCCAGTGCCGGCGGCCGGGTCGGTCGGCTAGGTTCCCGAGCTGAGCCCATAGCTGCCAGCTGCTGGTCCCCGCGGCGACCCAACATGAAAGCCAGCTTCAGTTGAACGCAAGAACGCCCCCGCCTCCACAGTGGAGGCGGGGGCGTTATGTGTGGTGCTGGGTCAGGCGATGCGCTGCTCGGAGGTGCCGTCGTACTCAAACACCGCGAGGGGCTGCTCGGTCGCGCCGTCCCACTCGGTCGCAGCCATAAGGTTGCCGGCGTGGTCGCGCAGTCCCGTGGCGGCGATGGCCATCAGTACGGACCGTGAGCCGGCGGTGGCGGAGAAGGTGCCTGAGATGCCGGAGATCGCACCACCGGGGTGGACCCGGTAGGCGAGGTGGATGCGCTGGGTCGCGGTGTCTGGCGTGACGCGGGTGTACCCGGAGGGCACGGTCACAGACCGTGACGGCGACGAGGCGACAGCCCAGACGAGCAGGGCCCCGACTCCGGGGTCGGCCATCGACAGCGACTCCGTCGCGGTCGTGCCGCCGATCAGGGTCCCACCGACGAGGTCGACCAGCCAGCCTCCAGGGTGTTCGCCGGTGGGCCGGAACGCGATCGACGCGAGGTTGTTCAGGAACGTGCCCGGGACCGTGTAGGTGCCGGACTCCGGCCCCGTGGCGGTCTTCGTCGCGACGAGCAGCGTCACGGTGGACGTCTCGTACAGCTCGGAGGTGAACCCGGTCGGGGTGGTCAGGCTGCTGCCGGAGACGTTGGCGGCGATGACGACGACCCGGGAGTCTTCGACCACGCCGGCGGGGATTCCGGGGAAGGTGTTCGACTGGCCTGCGTGGTAGGCGCCGTCGACGAGTCCGATGGTGCTCACGGGAGCCGGCGGAGGATCACGTCACCGGCGACCGCGCCGCCGGGTGTCGCGTCGCCGGCGTCGATCGGACCCCAGGTCTTCGGTCCCCGGCCGTCGACGTACTCCTTCGTCGCGGCGTCCTCGCCGTCCGTCGGCGCCGAGCCCAACTGCTTGCGGGCCATCAGCCGATCACCACGACCCGGAACTCCGCCGATGCCGGGGGGGACGCGAATCCCAGGGTGACGACGTTGCTCGAGCTGATCGTGACGTCGCACTCGACGACCTCGCCGGACGAGACCTCGTGGACCTGCACGAGCACGTCGGTGGTGCCGAGGTTGTGGGTGATGGTCGCGGAGGTGGACCCGTCGGGGACGTTCGCGGAGTACCGCTTGATCAGGCCGGAAAAGTTCGGGTCGATGCTGACGCCGGTGCCGTCGACGTCGATGCCGCCACCAGACTTCGGTGACACGTAGAACGTGGTGCCGGACAGGTCCAGGCCGTTGCCGGCGGTGTACGAGGAGCCGGAGCCGCCGAGGACCCCGAAGTCCAGCTCGGTGGTGCCGACGGTGACGGGTCCGTCGGTGGTCAGCACGAACGACTTGTCCCCGTTGGTGCTGCCCTGCCCGACGGACACAGCCACCCCATTGGCGAACTCGTCGGCCTCGTCGAGGTCGGTCGCGCGGGACCAGGCGCCGGCGGCGGCGACGTAGATGCCGTTGTTCTCGGCGTCGGTCTGGTCCTTGACGAGGACGCGGTCGGTTGCGACGACGGACACCCCGTCGATGGTCTGCGCACCGGTGAGGGTGATGTTCGTGGTCGTCGCGGCCTTGACCGGCGTCTTCCACACGAGGCCCTTGGAGAGAGCGTCGAGCTGGCCACGGTTGACGGCGTCCGATGGACTCGTGCCGTCGGCGACGTTCGTGGCCTTCTGGCCGTCGAGGTCGATGCCGGTGAGGAACTTGCGGGACATGGGGTCTCCTAGGACAGGACGGCGGTGCCGCTGGTGGGGTTGGTGAACCGGATGGACACAGTCGTGGTGGTGACTTCGACGTCGGCCTCGACCTGCACGTCGTCGATGTAGACCGCGACGACCGGCAGGCGGCCGAGGTCGTGGCCGATGGTCCAGGTGCCGGCTGCGACCGGCTGGTCGTGGATGACCGCGGAGTCCCCCGAGGTCCCGGCCGGCCCGACGGGGCCACGGACGGGCAGCGCGACGACCCGGCCGGCCGCGGGCGACGGGATGACGACGATGCCGCCCGGGCGCGGCACGGTGACGGTGCGCGGTCCGCCCAGGACGACGTCAGGCACAGATCACCACGACCCCGCGGGCCCAGCACTCGTCGCTGGTGCCGTCCACGGCGAACAGGTCCACACGGGAGGGCTCGGCAGCGATGACGACCGCGACCTGCGCCTTGTCGACCGCCCAGACCAGGTCGGTGCCGTCGACCGTCGCCGCCCACGTCTGACCCGAGGAGAACCGCAGCTCGGCCGACAGGCTCTCAGGCCACGGCTCGCCGTCGTCAGCCTGGACGACCTGACGGAAGTCCGCCCCGGAGGTGAGGATCACCTTCAACGGCAGCGGGTCGGCACCGAACTGGACCTCAGGCACGGCGCTTCTCCTTCTTGCGGTCGATCAGCTCGCAGCCGGCCGCTAGGACCGCGCCCGCCAGGGCAGCGCCGACGACGCCCCCGCAGAACAGCGTCAGGAGGACGAGGTTCGGGGTCGTGGTGAACATCAGGCGCTGCCGAGACGTGCAGTGTCGTCGCCGACCCTCGTGGCCACGACCGACTTGCAGATGGACGCGAGGGCCGCGAGGCCGGCGATCGACAGGGACCCCGTCCAGTCGACGTCCAGCCAGCCGGTCTGCCCGGCGACCCACGACGCGGGGAGGACCTCGGCGAACGTGGCGAGGGCCCGCTCCGCGGCGTCGCGGGCGAAGGCCCGGGAGAAGATCGTGCTCACGACTTGCCTCCGATCCGGTCCGCCAAGAGCGCCAGGACCTTCTCCGCGAGGTCGTCGTCGAGCGACTCCACGACCTGCTGGGCGATCTCGTCGACGTCGGCGCCTTCGATGGCGGTGATCTGGTCGCCCAGGTTCCCCTCGATCTGCGCCAGGCGCTCCCACAGAGTCGGGCCGAGCTTCCAGTCCGCGCCGGCGCCCAGCGGCCTGATGTCGTACCGCAGCGCCCGGGCCAGGAAGTGCCTGAAGATCTCGTACTGCTCTTCGGTGTTCTGCATGTCGTCGTCTCCTTGGGTCACTCCGGCCACGGCGGCGCGGAAGGCGTTCATGTCGATCAGGCGGCCGTTCACGCCGGGGTCCCACTTCCCGGAGGTGCTGATCTCCCCGTGCGCGGCCACCCGGGAGCGGGGCCACCCGTAGTGGTCGCACAGCGCGGCGCAGAGCCGGTGATACGCGCGGGATTGGGTGTCGGACCAGCCCTCGTAGGCGGAGTTCATGGCCTCGATGCCGATCGCCTGCGTGTTGCCGTCGCCGGCCGACACCCACCCACCCCAGGAGCGGACCTTGCCGGCGTGGTTGGCGCGCCCCGCGGCGATGACGTAGACGGTGCCGTCGCGACCGAGCCCGATCTGGCACAGCGGACCGGGGAGTTCGCGGTGACCGGTGGACAGTCCGATGCGGGCGTAGTCCTCCTCGCGGCGGGTCAGCTCCGCCCCCGAGTAGTGATCCGACAAGGTGTCGGCAGTGTGGTGCGCTGCGACGCCGCGGGGCGAGAACGTGCCAGGGCGGCCCTCGTGCTTCCAGCCCGGGACCTCCACGACTCGGAGGCCGGACTTCCTGCAGGCGTCGGCGAGGTCAGTCAGCATGGCGGTCTCCGATGAAGTTGTGGGCTTGATTCGGTCGAGATGAAGCGATCAGGGCTCGGGGGTCTCGGCCGGCGGCTCGAGGAGCGCGACCCGGCACGGGCCCGCGTCCTGGGCGGCACCGTCGGTGTAGGTCACGAGCCACCGGCCGTCGTCCTGGCACTGCAGCGAAGCGATCCCCCGACCGGCCGGTCCCGGATCTCCGGTAGCGCCAGGGGCGCCGGGGATCGGCTCGGGGATCAGGGGGCGGATCAGTGCCAGCAGTCGCTCGTTCGACGGCGTAGTGCCGTCGAGACCGCGCTGCCCTCGGCACGCGTCGTTCGCGCAGAACGCGGCCACCTCGGCAGGCAGGAGGTCCTGCAGGGCCGGGGCGAGCACCGCGGGCAGCAGTCGCGCCACCGACACCGTGACCTGCGCCTGCGTGGCGCTCCGACCGTCCACGCCGTCGCGCCCCGGTCGGCCCTCCCGCGGCGGCTCGGTGACCTCATCCTCGATCGCATCGCGAGTGTCCTCGGCGTCGTTGCACAGGCCGGCCTCGCGGACGGTCTCCCCGAACTCGTCCTCGACCGCGCACGCACGGATGACCTGCTCGGCCAGCTCGGTCCCGCGCTGGGCGGCGTCGGCGTTCGTGACGGCGGCTGCAGCGTTCTGCTGCGCCTCCTGGCGTTGGCCGGTGTAGGCGTTCCACCAGCCGGCTGTCGCGACGATCACGAGCACGGCGATGGCGATGCCCGCCCAACCGCCACGCATCCTGGGTCTACGCATCTGGGGTCCCCCCGAGGGTCTCAACCTGCTTGCGGAGTCTGGCGATCGTGTGGTCACGGTCGCGGATGGTGGCGTCCCGTTCAGCGAGCTGCCGGACGGCGGGACGCCAGGTGGTGATCAGTGCGACGAGTACGGAGCCGAGTGACGCGATGAGCGCGACCTGCACGGACGGTTCCACGGCTACTTCCCCCTGTGCTCGGACTCCCGGACGATCGTGATGGCCATGAACCCGTTCAGGACCGCCATGGCGGTCAGACCGCCCCACGACACGAGATCGAACGGCACCGCGTAGTCGTAGGCCTTGGCCTGCCCGGCGAGGACGTACAGCAGGACGCCGCCGAGGCCGACGAACACGCCGCGGATGTACCAGGGGCGCATCTGCCAGAGCGTGGCGGCGAACGGCGCCCAGAGCAGCACAGCGACGATCGCGTGGACGAACAGGACCAGGCGCACGACTACCTCCGTGTCCTTGCGTTGGTGAGCTGGACGAGCAACCGGTCCTGGTTGAGGAACGGTGCGTCGAGCTCCAGGACGGCCGCCGCGCTGCCGCTGTCGAACGACGTGTCCACGATCCGCGCGACCGTGACCCCGTCAGGGCTGGTCGCGTTCAGGGAATCGGGGGTGGACTGCACGCCGCGGATCCGCACGAGCTCGCGGGGGCGGATCTCCCACGGCATCGCCGGCCGGCCCTCGACGTGGTCCCAGATCGGGCGGGCGACGGTCAGGCGGCCGGCGTTCGGCGGGACCAGGTGGTCGGCGAGGAACGCCTCCCCGAACTGTGTGGCCTGGGCGCTCGTGCCGACTTCAGTGCCGGCGTCGATCGTGGCGGTCCGCTCGATGCCGGCCGCGGCGAGCACGTCGGACTCCTGCGTCACCGTGGTGGTCTGTTCGTCGCCGGCGGCGTCACGCCACCTGACGACCACGGTGGTGTAGATCTCCGAGCCCGGGGAGGGGGAGTCGAACCCGTCGACCACCGACGCCTCGTACCGGACCTCGGTGGGCAGGGCCTTGAACTCGGTGCGCCAGCGGCCGTTCGGCTGCCGCTCCCACACCGCCCACGTGAACCCTGACTCCGCCTCGAGCACGTCGTCCATGACCCCTCGGGGGGTGATGCCGGACAGCCAGGCGAGCTGGGTGAACTCGAACGAGGCCGGGTCGATGTCGGCGTTCTCGATGTCCAGGCGCGGGCAGAACCGGGCGACGACGTCGACGAAGGCCCGGTCGGCGGTGAGGAACGATGCCGAGTACACGCTCGTGTTGAGCGGTTCCCGGTCCTGGCCGAGCAGGCGGGCGTACACGATCGCCGCGCGCAAGGTTGACCAGGAGGTGTCTCCGACGGGCCCGGCGGCGTTGTACCGCCATGCGAGCTTCGGGACGGTGGTGTTGGGCCAGTCGGCCTGCGCGAACGCCACGAACACCGTCGACAGCGACCCCAGCCACGGGTAGGAGGCGTGGAGTGTCGATGCGGCCAGGGGGGTGACGCCGGACCGGAGGTCGATGAACCTGGAACCGGTCTCGCCGGAGATGTGGGTGAAGCCGATCGCGCCGAGCAGCTGCCCGCAGTTGAACAGGTTCCGGTACCAGGCGAACGTGACGTCACCGATGGCGACGGTCCCGCGGGCGGTGAACGTGTACCCGGGCTCGGAGTTGTTCGGGCTGGACCCGATGGCGACGGACTGCTCCTTGCGGGACGACTGCTGCTCGTCCCACGAGGAGAGGCTGGAGTCGACCAGCATGTAGGGGCGGTTCGTGTCGGTCATCGACGCGATGCCCTCACCGATCGCCGCGAGCTCGGCGACCTGGCCGGCACGGTCCGCGGTGCGTCCCGGCTCCAGCAGCCGTCCGTCCCACACCACGTTGCCGGTGGAGCCGTCGAACACCGTCAGCTGCGAGAACGGTTCGACCTCGCTCTCACGGATCGGACGGGCGAGGCGGACGGTGCAGGTGGCGTACCCGCCGACGGCCTTGGCGCTGAACCGCAGGTCGGACACCTGTCGGGTGATCATCCGCTCCCCGGTCGACTGCGACAGCCGCACCGTCAGCGGGACTCTCACTCGACACCGCGCAGGTACAGGTACCGGGGGAAGTAGGACCAGGACACCACCGTGGTGGTGTTGAGCGGGTCGGGGATCTCCGCGTTCTGCCCGGACTCATTGCCGGTGCCGTTGTTCTCGAACGCCACGACCGGCAGGAACGACAGCTTCGTCGGCCCACCGGGGCGAACGGTCGGTAGGTCGCCCTCGAGGCCGCCCATGTACCGGTTCTGGTCACCAACGGCTGCGGACCAGGAAGCGTAGCGGCGGTCGTTGATGCCGTCGAGGATCGCCATGGTCGGGTCGGAGTAGTTGCCCGGGTCGGTCGGGTAGGTCGACTGGGTGGCGTACCGGCAGTCGGGGCCGACGGGGATGAACATCAGCAGGTCGATGTCGATCGTGGCGCCGGTGGTGTCCAGGAACTGGATCAGCAGTGACATGTCCTGGGTGTCGACCGGGGGGCTCAGGTTGAACGGGTCGCTGTCCTCCACCGATGCGGTCGGCAGGCGGGTGACGCCCAGGTCGAACCACTCCGGACCCACAGCCGTCCCCCGGAGGAGCCGCGCGAACGCGTTGCCGACCTTCGCTGAGACCCGGCCACCGCTGAGCTTCGCGCGCAGGAACACCCGGTAGTCGCGTGCGCCGGCCACCGGGGTCACAGTGATCGGAAGGATGCGGCTGGCGTTGATGGACGACGTCGTGACCCGGTACCGGTTGCCGGTCGTCATGGTCGCATCCGCCGTGAACGTCGCGGTGGTGCCGCCGCCGACACCAGTCCCGGTGGGGGCCGCGGTGATCGGGTCCGGCACCCCGATGCCGTTCGGGATGTGCCACGACGACACCACTGACCGGTACTTCGCCTCGTTGAACGCCACCGCCGGCGGGTACTTCGCCGGGGTCTGGAACGCCAACCACAGCGGCGACTCCACGTCGCCCTTCGCCCACGGCACCTCCGCGCCCATCGGGTTGTCGACCGAGTCACCCAAGGCGTTGTTCAGGATCTCCACGACCCCGGACACGTTCAGACCGAACGCGAACGGGTGCGCCGGGATCGCCAGCGACACCTCACGCTGTGGGGCCGCCGTCAGCATCATGTCGACCACCGACGTGTCCGCCCGCTTCGTGCGGAAGAACACCGGATCGTCCGTCGCCGTCGGCTGCCACATCAGCCACGACTCATCCCGGTCCAGGATCCGCAACAGGGTCTGCAGGTCCGTCGCGTGCTCCATCGGGGACCCGTCGTACTTCCCCAGCTCGATCACGATCTGCCGGTCCTCATACGTCGACGACGCCTCCCACGACCCGTCAGCGAACGACGACACCTGAGACTGACGCCGCAACCTCGGAGGAGAGAACGACGTCCCTACCCGCGGACCCCACTCACCGGCGAAGTCGAACAGGACGGTCGGGCTCGGGTCGATCCTGTCGACGAACCGCAGAATGCAGTCAGACACCGTTCAGCCTCCCTGGAGGATCACGCGCATGTCACCGCGCTGGTCAGCACGCCACGACGCGTTCGAAAGAGCCCGCGCAACCTCAGAACCGATCGCACGAGCAAGGTCACGAGGGAACGGATCAGCCGTCCCGCCGCTGGGCGACACCGCGCCCTGCGCGTAGGAGTTCACACCGAGGCGCTTGCCGGTCTCGGCCCAGATCTCCAACGACCGCTGACGCTTCGACCGGGCATGCGGGATGTACGACTCGCCCTCGGTCTCCGGCTCGGCCCAGACCCGCCACGCGCCAGCAGGAGCCATCTGCGCCACATGGTTCTCCCGCATCCCACCGTCGCGGTAGAAGTCCAAGACGGCACCGTTGCGCTCCGGGATGGCGAGCATTTCAGCGACCGATCGTGAAGAACGGTTTCCGGTCTGGGCGTACCGCGACTCGTACACCGAGACGATTCGTGTGGTTACGACGCGCCCGTCGATCGAGTTGAGCGCGTCGCGGGCAGTCGCGGCGGCCGGTGACACTTGATCGAATGCGCGCAGGAGGGTGTCGACCTGCTCGGGTGTCAGGTTGTACGTCGCGATCAGCTGGTCGATCTGCGCCTGAGTCGGGTCATAGTTCAGGTTGGCCAGTTCGACCTTGACCTCTTCTGGGAGGCCAGAGAGTGCCTCATCCCACGTTGCGATCGCGGCCGACGCGACGAGCGCCTTCTTCTCCGCCTCGGTGAACTCGTCGCCGACGATGCCGAGGGCAGTCGACAGTTCGTTGAGGGCGGTGACACGGGATCCGTTGGCCAGTTCGATCCTGGTGGCGCCGGCACCGCTGGCGAACAGCTCCTGTTCACGCTGCAAGGCCGCGTTCACCCGATCTCGGGCGTCGGCCTCTCCGAGGACGTACCCGACCAAGTCACGCGACGCGATGCCGAGCTTCTCGGCCGCCTGCAGTGCATTGGTCTGCGCGAGCCCGTCGAACACCAGCGCCCGAGTCGCCTCCGTCGCCGACGCGGTGATCCCGTCCAGAGATGCCGCGTACTCGTCGACCGATGGGCGGCCGGTGTCGAATGCCTCCGACGCGTCACGGGTCGAGGCAGCCATCGCAGCGATCGTGCCGGCGCCGGCTCCCAGCGCTCCTCCGATCGGACCGCCGACAGCGAACCCCAGGAGCGCACCGGATGCAACTGTTCCGAGCACTCCGAGTCCCTCGTTCACCTCGCCGAGTTCGGACGCGGTGGCGGCGAGACCGAGCCCAGCGAACATGGCACCACCGCGAGCGAACAGCGCACCTCTGGTCAGCGCGTCGCCGTTGGTGGTGAGCGCGCTCAGGGTGTTTGCCAGGCTCGTGAATCCAGTGATGGCTCGTGACACGGCGAACCCGCTGCCGCCGAGAGCGGCAGTCAGCGCGAGGAACTTCAGCGTCGACTGCTGGACTCCGTCAGGGAGGTCCGAGAACCAGCCCGTGAGGTCCGCGACCGCCTCGCTGAGATCCTTGACCATCGGCAACGCCGCCGCACCAACGTCGATCAGGTTGTCCTTGATCCCGTTCCACGCGATCTGCACCTGAGCAGCCGCTGTGCCGGTGCGCTTCTCGTACTCCTCCGACAGTGCGGTGTTCTCGGCCCACGCTTCGGCGCCGAGATCCAGAGACTTGGTCAGCAGATCGCCCGAGGACGCCATGCCGAGCAGCGCGCGCGTGACGCGGATGTCGGACTGTCCCAAGTTGTCCAGCAGCGTGAAGACGTCGCCGCCTGCGTCATTGATTCGTCCGAGGCCCTGGGTGAACGCATCGAACGCACGCGCAGGGGACTCCTCGAAGGCGCGCGAGAAGTCGCCAATGGATTGACCGGCGACGTCGGCCCAGATCTGCAGGTCGTCGGAGCCGGTCTTCACGGCCTTCGCCATGTCCATGAGGATCCGTGAGACCGATGAGCCGCCGGCCTCAGCCTCGATGCCCACGGACGCGAGCGCGTTCGCCAGTGCCAGGACTTCGGACTCGGCCAGGCCGACGGTCTGGCCGGCACCGGCGAGGTTCTGGGCCATCTGGATGATGTCCCGCTCAGTAGAGGCGCCGTTGTTGCCGAGCGACACGAGTGCAGCACCGAGGTTGTCCACGTCCTCAGGGGCGGTCTGCATGACGTTCATCAGCTGAGCGATCGACGTCGCTGCTTCGTCGGCGCTGAGGTTGGTCGTCTCGCCGAGCTGAAGCATGATTCGGCTGAAATCAGCAACATCAGCTGTGGCCACACCCAACTGTCCAGCGGCCTCAGCAACCGCGGCGATCTCCGCGTGGGTCGACGGCATCGTTCTAGCCATCTCCCGCAGTTCGTCCTCGAGCGCCGCCAGTTCCTCGGTGGTGCCGTTGACGGTCTTCTGCACCCCAGCCCACGCAGACTCCCAGTCGACCGCGGCCTTGACGGACAGCCCTACGGCGCCGGCTGCAGCGAGACCCATCACCCCGAACGCAGTGCCCAGTTCGTTGATCGCTTGCCGGCGTTCGGCAGACTGCTGCAGCGCCTTGTCGAACTGCGAGACCGAGACCTGCGCCTTCGCGAGGCCCGACTGAAGGCCTTCGGTACGAGCCCCGATCTTGATCCACAGTTCGCGCATGAGTCCTCCGGACGTGTGGTTTTGCGATGCGAGTGGCTGTTGTCTACGTGCTGCTCACCGCGGAGGTGCCGCTGGTGGATCTCCGCGGGTCGTGAACGGTCCCGGCAGGAGATCGTCAGGAATGGGCTCGTGTCGGTCGACCCAGAAGACTTGGTGACGGCAGTCGCACGTGCCGTCGTCCTTGTGCCGGTGCGACTTCATCCACTGCGCGCGGCGAGCGTCTTCGGCCTCGCAGTCAAGACACGCCACGCGGGCGTTCTCGACCATGCGGACCTTCGTGGCGTCCATCCCGGTGGACGGATGGTGGCCACGCTGACACTTCATGTGCTCATAGGCTGCGTAGGCCAAGACCTTCCTGCGCGCCTCGTCGTCCCACTCGGGCTCGCGGGTGACGATCGTCCGGCCCGTGAACGTGCCGTCCTGGTCGAAGTGCTCGTGGACCTCTTCGGGTTCCCAGCCCTCAAACCGACGCGGCGATACCCCGGCGGCAAGGGCGACAGCTACGCGCTCGCGCTGCCCGCGAGAATCAGCGAGAGGTGTTCCGCTTTTGGGACAGCGCGCACACCCTCGTTCAGGTGCCAGATTGTCGACGCCAGCCGCTTCCACTCGCCACTGGAGAGAATCTCGTCGCAGAAGGCGAGCATCTCGTCGTCCGGCTCCGGGTCGACGAGAGCCAGACGGAGAGCAGCCGGCGGGAAGGTGTCCATGTTGTAGCGGCCAGCGTCCTGGGGCTTGCTGTCGCGCGGAGCGTGCTTGCTGAGCAGGAGGTTCCAGTCAGACCGCTTCGACTGCTGGAGCACGAACTCGTGGAAGGAATCAGGGTTCTCGTCGACCAGCGCGGCCATCTGCTTCAGCAGGTTCACCGAGGCCGGATCACCAGCAATCCGTCCCGTCGGCTTCGGCTTCTCCGGGTTGCGGTTCGCGGCCCGGGCCTCCTCGCTGCGCCGCGCCTCCATGTACTCGAGCCCGAGCGCCTGGTACTCCTCAGCCAGATCAGGCGAGAAGCACACCTGCTCGGTAGTACGTCGGCGTCCGTTCTTCTCCGACGCCATGACGTCAGCGAATGACTTGCTCATGATTCCTCCACGGTGGGCAGTGCGGGCAGTTTTTTGGGCAGGAGGGGTCAGGTCACCGGTTCCGTCGCCGCTGCCCACGACGACGGAACCGGTGTCTGTCAGGCGACGAGCGCGACCTTGCGGGTCGGCGCACCGGTGCCGGCGGCGACGAGCGCCTGCCGGATCCAGAACTCGCCGAACTCGTCGGTCAGGTCGTACTCGTCCATCTGCTCACCGAGGTTCACCGGCCACAGGTTCACGAACTGACCGACCGCCCAGTCCGTGTCGATCGAGTCGAGCGCGAGACGCTCCACGATGATCCCGGACGTGTTCGGGACGAGCTTCTCCGCGGCCTTCACCCCGTCCGACGCGGCAGCACCCTGCGGGTTGTTGGAGTACAGCAGGTCCGACAGCTCGTACATGGTCTCGCCGAGGATCTTCCGGCCAGCCTTGGAGCAGATGCGGCGCTTCGCGTCGCCCTTGTTCTGCGTGATCGACGGCTTCCAGCCGGCGTCCGCGAGCATGCAGGAGATGTCGAGCGACGACACCGCGGTGATCTCCGCGAGGCTCGGCGCGTCCAGGTCCGCGATGGTCGTGACGAACTGGAGCTTGACGTTCCCTCGGGACGTGATGCCCGCCGGGAAGATGGGTTCTGCCATTGCTTCTCCTCCTAAGGAGTGGCCGTGGGGCCGTCAGGCGTAGCCGGGGCGGCTGCGCTGTTCTTGCCGGCGGCCGAGGACTCGGACCGACGTCGGGTACGCGGCTTGGAGGCCGCGGTCTTCTTCGCAGGGGCCTTCGGGCGAACGTGGGGTTTCGCGGGCAGCGGCCGGCCGATCTGGTCCACCGCGGGCTTGTCCAGCACCTTCAACCCGCTGGCGTCGGCGTTCGCACGCGACGTGGTGAACTCGCCGTTCGTGTCACGGACTCGGACGTATTCGATGGTCATGGGACTCCTCAGGTGATCGCGAACCGCCACACGTCCGTGGCGATGTACTTGGGGTCGTCGTACCGGGTGCCGGACCCGGAGCTCTTGCGGATCGGACTGCACCGCCGACCAGGAACGACAGGACGCCGGCGGGTCAGCGCGGCGTCGATGCGGTCAGCGACCCACGCGGCTTCGTTCGGGGTCCGACCGACGGCCATCGTGGCGAGGGTGTAGACGCCGGCACCGGAGTCACCGGACACACGGTCGTTGTCGACCCTGGGGGTGCTGAGCGTGAACGTGCCGTAGATGTCGGGTTCGTTGGCGCCTGCTGTCGCGAGCCCCAGGAACACCGGCGCCCCGGACGTGGGCTGTGCGGCACCGCGTTGGATGACGTGCAGGTCAGGGTGGGCGTCGAGCAGCGTCGACACGGCCGCGGTGACTGCGACGATGCTCACCAGTCCACGACCGCAGTCTCGATGCGCCGTTCGATGCGCCGCGCCCACTCGTCCAACGCCATCTGACCGCTCAGGTGAGCGGTCTGGTTCCTGGACCCGTGCTCGAACGACATGCCCGCCTGCTTCATGCCCTCACGGGGTCCGATCTGCGACGTCAACGGGCCGACCATCCGCGAACGGATCGACGACGGGTACCAGCTGCCGTGGGCGCCGGACGTCTCCCGGGCGTTCTCCTGCCACGTGTCGCGCACGTCGATGCCGGACTGGTCGATCACGGACGACAACCGGCGGGTCGCCTGCATGCCGATCTTCCCGAGGTCGACCGACACCTGGGCGGCGTTGGACGTCACACTGACGGTCACGGTGCCTCCTTCACGACCAGTCGCGTCGCGGTCGCGTCGGACAGGTCATGGTCGGTGCCGATGATGAAGACCTTCCCGAGATGCCTGTCCGCGGTTCCCGGCCCGATTCCGGTGATCCGGATCCGCTGATCGGCCGACACGTCAGGGCAGTCCCATGGCAGGTGGATCTCGGTGGTCCCGTCGGTCTGCCGCTGGTTCCCGATGGTCCGGTCAGAGTCCGCGAACCCCCGGTCCTTGATGCGGCACCGGGACGCGAACAGCACAGCCCACGCCTCCACCTCACGCCCAGTGTCGGGGTCCTGCTCAGCCCGGCCGGTGCTGTACTCCACGACGCACTGGTCCTCCATGCGAGCGCCGGCGGACTGCCGCAGCACCGGCAGACCCGAACGGAAGATGTTCACCCGCCCAGGCCGATCACGTAGGCGCCTCCGAGGGCCACGCTCGGCTGCAACCGGTTGACCTCGTCCGGTTCGAACCGCAAGATCCCCGACGACAGGGCCTGGTCGCGCGTGTAGGAGCCGTCGTCGATGGAAAGCTGCCGGATCCCGTCAGGGTTCCGCAGCACGCGGATCACCGGCGCACACACCGTGGCCGTCGCGAGCTCGACGAAGTCTGCTGCCGTCTCGTCGGCCGGGTCTTCGACCAGGGCCGCCTGCGCCGCGGTGAACCGCTCCCGCAACGCGACGACCTTCGACGCGAGGTCGGCCTCAGCAACACGCAGCAGCCGGGAAGCGACGGTGGTCTCCTCGACGGTGAGGGACCGGAACATCGCTACGACGTCAGCGGTGGTTGCGATGCTCACGATCCCTCACCGCCTTCCGGTCAGAGGACCGACGTGGAGCCGGTGTCGATGTTGTGCTCGACGGTCGCCTTGGTCCCGTCGGGGCGCTCCACCTGGTACGTCTCGACCCGGTGACCGGTCGCCTTGGGCGCCTTGGGAACCTCTCCGGTCTTCACGACCGCGTTCACCGTCCCGTGGCCGGCCTTGGCCGCTGCAGCCTTGTCCGGGGTGGCACTGGACGCGACCTCGGCCGGGTCGGTGGTGTCGGCGGGACCGTCACCGGGTGCGGTGGTCGACGGGCCGTTCAGGTGGGAGTCCAGGGTCGTCGTGTCCGGGTTGTCGCCGGTACTGGGGGCCCCGGTGCTGCCCTCGTCGTGCGCGGCGACCGCTGCACGCTTCTCGTCGGCCGTGCCAGTGTCGGGCAGGCCGCGGTCCTTCAGCGCCTGCTCGAGGTCCTTGCCGGTGAGCTTCTCGCTCATGATGTCTCCTTCGTCAGGTGGTTCGGTGGGGGTCGGCGGTTCGGGGGCAGCCCACGTGGGCTGCCCCCGAACCTGTGTCGATCAGGAGTTCAGGACTCCGCGGATCCGCGCGGCGGCCTTGCCCGAGAACGTCGCGAGACCGCAGTAGAACTCCAGGCGGTGCCGGAACGCCGGCTTCTCCTGCAGCTGCCCGAGGTCCTCGACGTCGACGCCACCGTTCGTCAGGCCGGTGACACCCTGGTCGCCCTCGTCCTCACCGAACTTCACGATGTAGATGCTCGACGCGAGATCGGAGGTCCCCTGGGTCTCGGTCTGCGGCAGGATCGCCGCACCCGCGGCGGTGTTCCCGATGTCCAGGACCGGGATGCCGTTGTAGACCAGGACCCGCTTGCCGGTCAGGTCCTCCTTGAAGATGTCGGTGCCACCGAGACGACGTCCCGACGACCGGATCCGACCGAGGATGGAGCTGTTGGCGTAGATCGCACCGTTCGCCCCGTTGATCCCCGGGACGGCAGCGACGCCAGCGTCGAGGACGTCGAAGAAGTCGTGACCGGCGGTGATCACACCCATGCCGTTGGTGTCGGCGTCGATGACCTGACCACCGGTGAGGCGCTTCTTCAGCCCGTCGAATCCCTTCGGGTCCACGGCGACGTCACCGTTGACGAAGTGATCCTGGAACTTGTACGACGCGGCCTTGATCTTCATGCCGAGCTGCACGGCACGCTGGTCGTTGAGGTTGCCGCGGGTCCGGACGATGAACCGGTCCACGTCGGCGTCGCCGCCGAGGATCGACAGGGTCTCGGTCTTCTGGACCACGACGCCGGTCGACTCGGTGTACGCCTCGTTGACGGACCGGAACGCGACACCCGGGAGCGTCGCCTCCTCGTTGTACGCGTAGGCGTTGCCCTCGATGTCCAGCAGGGGGATCCGGTCCAGGACCGGGGACTCCTGCACGAAGGTCTCGAGCACGCCGCGCTGCAGATCGTCCTGCGAGAGCACGGCTGCCTGGGCGAGAGTTACTGCCATTTCTGGTTCTCCTTGTCAGGTGCGCACAGCAGAACGGTTCTGCACGTGCGGGACTACTTCTTGGTGGATGCGTCGATCGCCGACTTGATGCGTGCCCGACCGGGCGCGACGACGGGCTTGTCGTTGCCTCCGCCGGTTCCGCCGATGCCGGCGTCGCGGTGGGAGGTGGAGCTGGTGCCGTCGTCGAACAGGTAGGGCTTGTTCGTCTTGAGGTCGTCGAGCAGCTTCTGCAGCTGCCCGGAGTCGACCTCACCGTCTTCGACCTTCACCTCGGTGAGGTCAGCCGACAGTTGAGCGATCGCATCGCGCGGATCGCGCATCTTCGCCGCGGCTGCGAGAGCTCGCAGTTCGGCGTTGACCAGACGTGCGTTGTTGACCTGGTCGGCCTCGGCTCGCCCCGCCTTCTTGGCGTCGTCGATCGCCTTCTCGGCCTCGGTCTTGTCCTTGTTGCGGAGGTTCTCCAGCTCACGCTCGGCCGCGTCAGCGCGCCGCTTCTCAGCCTTGCGCGCTTCCCGCTCCTCCTGGATGGCCTTCTTCCCGGCGTCGCCGAGGTCACCGTCGTCGGTGGTCTTCTTCCCGGCGTCGCCGCCGTCGCCACCATCACCGCCAGCACCGGCTCCGTCCTCGGACGCACCACCGATCGGGTAGATCGGCTGCAAGCCAACCTCCCCGGGGCGGGGGTTGCGGTACCCGACGGGTCGGAACGGGGTGCCGGTGAACGGGTGGGACAGGTGCTTCTTCATGGGTCCTCCATCGCGGGGGATCAGCCGGCGGCCTCGCGCTGCCGGACGTGTGGGGTTCAGCGGTCGAAGATCTGACCGCCGGTCGCGAGGTAGGCGCGGTACTCGCGCTCAGCCATCGCCAGTTCTGTGGGGGTGACGGGAACGAACCGGGTGCCACCACGGTTCAGTCCGAGACCCATCGGGTCTGGTGTGTTGCCGAACCCGGGGGACGAGTACGGGCTCCGACCGGACAACGCCACCTCGTACCGGCGGCGCGCATCGTTCAAGCGCCGCTCGGCTGCCGTCATCGTGTACCGGCTCCGCGGGTCCCGAACACCGGTCCGACGGGCTTCCTCGATCGCTTCGCGGGCCGCCCGCCGGCGCCCACCGGACCCGAGCTGCCCGAACCCTTCACGTTGTCCGCGTAGCGCCCCGGTGGGGATCTGCCCGGCCGGAAGGATGTACCCGTGTTCGCGCAGACGTTCCACGGCCCACTGCCGATCTCGGCCGAACCGCTCCGCCTGCTCGTAGATGCCCTCAGGTGTCAGCCGACGTTGCCCTGCCCGCAGACCAGTCCGGGCGTTGCCGAACCGTGTGGTGCCTTCAGTCGTGAACAGCCCGTTCGGGGTCATCCCGCGCCGCGAGTTCACCACCTGGGAGATGTCCGCCCCTTCGCGGATCGCCTTGGCCCCGGCTTTGGTGTAGATCCGGTCCTGCTGTGTCTCCGACAGTTCCGAGAACGCCTGGTAGGGGTCGTCGATGAGGCCCTTGGTGATCGCCTCAGCCTGGCTGGTGATCGATGTGCCGACGTGGGAGCAGTTGCAGTTCGGGTGCCGGAGGAACCCCTTGTTCCACCGGTAGAACCTTCCCGCGAGGACGGTGCACCGCGAACATGCACCGACGCTGACCACCCTCACGTAGCCGGCCCCGGGACGGCTCGCGATGTCCGCGCCAGCTGCCTGACGAGCGGCGTCTGCGACCTGCGTCTCCAGGATCCGGTCCAGCACGCTGCGGCCGACCAGGAGCGCGTCACGGACGGCCATCCCTTGACTCATCCGGGACCCCGCCGCGGCGGCGGGGGCGGTCAGCAGCGACACCATGGTCCGACCGTCCGACGCGTACCCGACGAACGCGTTCGGATCGACGAACTCCGACGGAGGAAGGTAGGTGCCCTGCTCGGCGATCGTCATGGCCGAGTACGTCGCCCCAGACACCGCACTGCGCTGCTGGATCGCGGTCACCACCGGGTACAGCAACGCGATCTGCTCATCCCACGACCGCCCCACCGCCCGACCGTCCAACCGGTCCCACGCACGGCGACCGGACCCGACCGCCAGAAGCTGGAGGCGTTGGATCAGCCGGTAGTGGCGCTGCGCAGCATCAGGAATCGACGCCATCGGACATCCTGAGGTCGCGCGCCATCCGCTCGAACGTCGGATCGACTGCCTCCGCCTCAGCCTGGTCCATCCACGCGTCGACCTTGACCTGCGTGGCACCGGGGATCATCTCGAACGCCGCACGCCTCGGGAACCCGATGCTGATCAGCTTCACCACCGCGTCGACAGTCTGAGCGAACGACCGGACCTCACCGTCACCCCAGATGACCTCCGACGCGACGTCCTCACTGTCGGCGCCGGCGGCACGTGAAGCGAGGATCGCCATCTGCTCGTGCGACTCGCCGGTGGCCTGCTGGATGTCCGCGATCAGTGCCTGCAGGGTCGACTCCGCCCCGGACATCGCGTCGCCGGACAGGTTCGCCATCTTGTTCAACTGGTACTGCGGTGGGATGTGACCGGTCGCGAAGAACGTGGTCAGGAACGCGTCGAACACCTCGATGTAGTTCTTCAGGTTCGACTCGGCGAGGTCGAAGACCTTCGTCTCAGTCCCGGGGAACACCAACGCCCGGTCCACCCCGATCCGGCCGGGAGTGTTCAACAGCGGCTGCGGCTGGCCTTGCGCGTCCAGCGCCAAGGAACCGTCGCTGTTCTTGCGCCACTGGATCTGACCGTTCGCGTCCTTGATGACGGGGTCGTAGCCGGTGAAGACCCGCTGCCGGAACGCTGAGAACTGCATGGCCAGCAGCGTGTTGAAACGGATCGTGTTGATCGCGTCCTGCTGCGGCATCAGCGGCTCGATCGACGGGTGCAGGTTCCCGTCAGCGTCATCGTTCAGGCAGTACGGCACGAACGGGACATCGGCCAGCGGGTGCTCTCCGTCGGCTTCGAACTTCCACATCCCCGAACCGTTCTCACGGTAGAACCGAGCCCAGGACAGTTCGTCGTACACCCACGCGACTTCACGCTCGGTCACGACCGCAGCACCGTTCGGCAGCAGCAGCTGCGACGGCTCACGCAGCCGCTCGGTGTACGTCTTGACCGCCCAGATGAACCGGGTCGGGTCCTGCGGGTCCCGTTCCAGGTGCACCCGGCGACCGTTCTCCACCCGCACGATGGGCCGGCTCTTGTCACGGGTGTTCATCCACACGCCCACGACCCCGAAGTCGTGCACCATCATCGGCTCGTACAGCTTCCGCTGCTGACGGTCCATCCGGTTCGACTGCCACACGTCACGCCAGAAGTTCTTGTCCGGCTTCATGTCCTTGCCGTTGGTGAACCCGTCGACCGCGATCCGCTGGATCGGCGCCCGCATCGCGATCTCCAGGAAGTTCGCCATCGACATGTCCAGGAGCGCCTCGTACTCCTCGTTGACGCCCACCGGGGCGTAGGGACGGTCCTGGTCGCCGCGGAAGTACTGCTCCCGACGGTCCCAGCCCTTCCGCTTCTTCACGATCTCGGCGACACCGAGGTTGAGCCGGTCGAGGGCGGTGCTGAGGTCCATGCCGCCCCGCTTCCGTGGTCTAGGAGAATCCGTACATCTGGGTCGAGACGCCGGCCTTGGTCGAGTCCGGCCACCCCTCGGCGCGCGCATCGGACGCCGCCTCGTGTGCGATCACCGAGGTGACCGCGCTGTCGATCTTCTGAGTCGGTGCGGGCTTGCCGAGGATGTACCGGTCGGCGGACTTCGCGAGCTTGCGCGCGTTGCCCACATGGGTGGTCGTGATCGGGCACCCGTCGTGCTTCAGGCGCCCGTTCTTCAGGTCCGCGACGAACCGGGTCAACGCCGGGTACATCCGACCGATCTGGTTCGTCGGCCACGGGATGAACACGTCCTCGCCGTACTCGTTGGCCCACTCCTCGATCTCCGTCTCCCACGACACCTCGTCGTGGAAACCGGGATCGCAGTACACCCGCGAGAGCCCGTAGCGGCGGTTGATCTCGGCCCACGCCTCGTTGACCTCGTCGCGGGGGATCTGCCCGCCCCACTCCTCCGGCTTCCAGATCGTGGGCCTGCGATCTGGCCCGTACCTGGGCGTGAACAGCAGCCCAGCCCGGGTCTCCAGCTTGATCGCCGTGTGGTCGTCGTTCTCGGACCCGTCGAACCCGCCAGCGACTTGCGTCCCGTCGGGCGGGTTCGGCAGCCACAGCTTGCTGCTAGGCGCCGGCATACGCCCGCTCCCACAGCAGCTCCTTCAACCACGCCCCGGATCCAGCGACGAGCCGGTTGCCGAAGAACCGTTCAGCCTGCGCCGCGTCACGAGCCAGCAGCTTGACCGCCAGAGCTTCGATCGACTCCAACGGCACGTGCCCGCCGTTCTCCTTCAGCACTTCCCCGTACACGTGCTGGTGGATCTTGCGCCGCTCCACCTTGTTCTTGTACGACCACTGCGGCGGCGGTTGACGGAACTGCTTGTAGATGTCCTCGGACGGCGACTCATACGTCATCTGGGCGACGCTGTTCTCCGCCGGGTTCCACGCGTTGGTCGTCTGCGAGGACCGGCCGCCCATGCCGGCAAGACCACGCAGCTGGGTGTCGTTGACCGCGACCATCTTGTTCGACTTCAACCACAGGCCAGTCTCGTCGGCCGGTCGGAACGTGACCCGGGCGCCGAGCCGAGACGTAGCACTGGACGTCACGGTGTCGATCCGGCCCCCGCCGGGCAGCCGGATGAACTCCTCACCGGTCTTCGGGATCAGGTCCGCGAGCGGACCGAGCTCGATCATGGGACGCAGCGCGTCGTAGATGTTGTCGGTCTGCTCTTCGGACAGCGCGGTGATCTGGATCAGCGGCGTCGCCCACGGCATCCCCATGGGTTCCCCGGGCGCGTAGGGGAACTCCCACCCGCAACCGCAACCCCAGTCCGAGCACGCGTACCCGTCGTCCTCACCGGCCCATCCGGCGAACAGCGCCGGTCCGACGCCCTCGAGCGTGACGTGCGCAGCAGTACCGGGGCTCTTCCCCAGCTTCTGGGGACCGACCTGCAGTCCCTCCTGGTAGACGAAAGCCTCGCCGAGCATCGGGTTCGCCGGGTTCCACACTGCGTCACCACGGACGGTGTAGAACTTCGCCAGGTACTCGAATTGGAAGTCGTACAACCGCAGCGGCGCGCCGGCGGCGAACCGGTCGGGGACGACGCAGTGTTCCTCGATCCAGCCGAGCCCGACGGCGAGCGTCTGGTTCGGGCGCCTAGGCCTGTTCATCGTCGGTGACTGCGCTGAGCCGCTTCCGCAGGTCACTTCCCCTTGCCGGCGGCTGTTCCCCAGTGGGCGCCGCCGCACGGCGGGCGCCGAGCTCGTCGACGGAGATCCGCCAGCGAAGACGGAGCATCGCGACGGGGTTCAGACCGATCCGGTCCGACCACTGCCGCATCTCGCTCGCTGCCTTCATGTCGCCCAGTTCAGCTGCCGCGAGGTGCCGGATGTACAGGGCCACGTCGTGATGCCAGCCGAACTTCTCCCACGCCTCAGCCTGCGGCGTCTTCCACGCTTCGCGCCACAGCTGCAGCTCACGGTCGTCGAGGTCCTCGGCCCGGACGACGGTCAGCTTCGACCCGTCTGGATCGTCGCCGACGTCCTGCTCCGCTCGAGCCTTGTGCGGCAGCAGCGGGAATCTCGGGACACGCCCGCGGCGACCTTTCGCCGGGAGCGTCATCCAACCGTCCTTGTCCTTCGGTCGGTCACGCCGCAACGCGTTCGGGTCCGGTGGCGGACCGGAGTTGACGCGTGCTCCTCCCTTCGGCATGACCGTTCTCCACATCTCGGCGTCGCGCCGATCGGGTGGCCACCGGCATCGCGCCGGCAGCATCAGGCACCACCGTCAGGCGTGCCCGGAAATCCTTTGAACCTGACGGACCAGCGAAAGCCCTCCCCCGCGGTCCCCTCGGGGTGCCCTCGAAGGGGGTGCCCCCCACCCCTCTCAGAGACCCCTCTCAGGCATGTCCACGTCGGTCGAGAAGCCCTGCGACTCGACGAACCCGACTTGGTAGCCAGTGTGGTCCTCGATGTGCTCAGGGCGGTCGTCCGCGGAGGCTGAGACACCGAGTCGCACGTCCAGTACGAGACCAAGGAGGTGGACCTGGAGTCTCACCCGGTCACCTCCCGGAGGTAGCGCGGTTGCATCCCAGGCACTCGGGTCCAGTGGGCGCATCACAGTCCGCGTCAGGGTGGCCCAGATCCCACGGCTCCAACGGACCCAGCAGCCGAATGCAGCGTCGGCAGTGGACGACACCAGACTCGACCTTCGGGCGCCACGCTTCACGTTCGGCACGATGCGGTCGACCGTAGCCTCGGGCGTGGGCGGATCCTCGGTTTCGTTCGCGCTTCCGCTCGCACTCGACGCACCTGCTGGTGCCGGCTTCGACGAGTGTGGGGCAACCGGACTGGATGCAGACTCGCTTGGTCATGACTGGGATTCCAGTAGGTGAGGACCTGCCGCACTGGGTTTCGGGAACGCCAAGTAACGGAATTGGTCTGCAGTTGAAGTCTGCCACACGTTCGGTCGGGTTGTCACGATGCCCTCCGCGTGTCGTTGCCGGTCGCCTCGGGCTGTGCCGGGTCGGCGTTGCCGTTGGCCTGCTCCTGAGCCTTTCGCTGCTGCTCCGCGCGTCGTGCTGCTTGCCGCTTGAGTCGCATGGCCCGTTGGGTTGCACGCTCTCTGACGTCCGGCCACCAGACCAGGCGGCGCCCGGTGGGCATCTCGAACGCGCTGGCCACGTTCCGGCGAGCCATCCACGACACGAGGGTCTTCAGCGGCACCTCGCTTGCCGTGGCCGCCTCCGAGGGCATGAGGAACCGTGCTGCACCGCGGCTGTGCATGTTCTGTCGGCGGGCGTTGATGAACTGCTGGGGCGTGTATGTGGCCCCGCAGGCCGGGCACTTGTAGTGGTCCCACCGGACCTGCGCGGTCCAGAACTTCATGAGCCGCGGCTTGCTCTCGCAGGATTCGGCGATGCAGGTGACTCGTGCGAACTCGGCTCTGGTGCCGTCCTTCGTGGTGTTCTCCATCTGGGTGACACACGTTCGCAGGTCTCTGGCCATCTGGCCGACGGGCCCGAATGTGGGCCGGTTGTTGTGGTCCGGCTGGATCATCCAGTCGATCTTCCCGGCGATGTACTTCGCCGCTGAAGGGACGGTGCTGTCCAAGTCGGTTCGTTGGCCGTGCGCGTACCTGAGCTGGTCCTCCCACTCTGACAGCAGCAGCCGGGGGTGAAACTCGCCGACCTGATCCTCGGCGTACCCAATCGCTCGCTGGTGTGCTGCTTCGGTCTTGTACTCGCGGCCATCGATCGTCTCGTACTGGAACTCCCACGCCGTCAGGCTCGCGGCCGGCGCAGCCAGGTTCAGCGCTTCACCGCCCGGGAATAGAGACGACGAAGGGTTGTGTGCCGCTTCATCCGGCAGCGAGCCGTACAGCCGGACGATGTCTCTCAGGTCTCTGGTGATCGACAACCTCAACGCCTCGGGGCTCCAGGTCTCGCTGTTCTCTGCTTCGGTCACGTGGGCTCCTCGTGCTCGTACATGCCGTCGTCGGTCAGGTAGACCAGGCCGACGTGCAGTTGGACTGGGGTGGTGCGGGGGTTGTGGCCCTGGGGGACGAGGAGGCCGAGTTCGAGCGCCTCGGTGCGGTGGTTCTCGACCCACCGGTGGCACCCGCCCTGGCCGTCAGCGGCAGCCGGGCCATCACACAAGAGCACCCCGTTCGACGCTGCGTTCGTCTCCGGCCGGCGGCTCCCGCCCATGCCCCGCGGCCGGCGGTGGTGGATCGACCCGCCCCGGGCGTACCGGTAGCACCGCTCGCAGCATTGACCAGCGCGCTCGATGATCAGCTCGCGGGTCATCGGTGAGAAGCCGCTCACTCGCCACCACCGACGTGTGCATGGATCCGCTCAGCAGCCGCCCGGTACTTCCACGGCTCCCCAGCGTCGATCAGGACTGCGATCTCCTTCACCGCAGCCGAGGCCGTCCGCTCCCAGTGCTCCCGCACCGACGCGTCCACGTGCTCGAAGAACGCCTGCCCAGGAGGGAACAGCCGGCCGCAGTTCGCGCACGAGACCCCGTCCTGATCACGGACGAAGTCGATGTCGCCGCAGGCGCGGTCCTGGGCGTCACTCATCGGTGGCATCCTTGGCGTCGAGGTAGGCCGCCCACTCCGCGAGCTGGGCAGCGTTCGGGAGGCCACGGGGTGCGCAGACCTCAGGGCAGTCGCAGAGCATGTCCCGGCAGCGGAGGTGCACCTCGTCCTCGAACTCCTGCTGGTCGGCGACGCAGTCCTCGGAGCAGTAGCGCCAGGCACCTGACACGTAGCCGCCACGGACCTCGCGGTGCAGCCACCCTCCGCACGTCAGGCACATGTCGACGGCCATCGAGTTGCCGCAGAGGATCACGGTCGGCTCACTCATCGCTCGGCTCCCATCGGGTGACGAGGCGGGAGCGGGGAACCTTGCGCTCGTCGCTGTTGTCGTCCCACGGCCATGACGGCACGTAGTCGTTCTCGTGGTTGCCGTCGTGGTCGCCGTTCTTGGTACAGCGGTGGTAGTAGCCCTCGCTGTCGCGGGCCTCTGATTCACACCAGTCGACCCACGCGTCCTCCACCAGACCCATCTCGGCCACGAGCGCGGCGATGACGGCGCGGGCCTCGGTGATCCAGTTCTCCGCGTCGCCTGCACCCGCCAGCGCCTCGGCCACCACCTCGGTCGCCCTGTCGAGGGCGCTCACGAGGACACCTCGGCGTGCTCGATGCGCCATGTCGGGTGACAGCGACACGTGACCTTCTCGCCGTCGAAGCGAACTCCGACGTACTGGCTGGGGAATGACACGACGAGGCCTGGCCTGCCGTTGACCGTGACCCGATCACCCCGCTTGAAGTCCACGCCGTAGGTGGACCTGACGTAGGCCGCGCTCACTGTCCCGCCCCCTTGCCCGGTGCGCCCGGAACCGGGAAGCCGTCGCGCAGGTAGCCGTTCGCGTCGATCAGACCGTGCTGAGCCATCTGCCACGCGAGATCGGTCTTCCTCAACGAGCCGAGCCTGAGCCCGTGCGCCTTCGCGTGAGACCGCAGAGTGTTCCGGCGGAAGCGGGAGCACGCGAGCTCACCACGGCGGGCTGCGATGTGGACTCTCATGCACCCGTATCGGTCGTCGCTGTAGTCAGTCATCGTGGTGCTCCTCCGGTGGTGGGGTGGATGTCTCGGGGGTCTTCCGGTGCGCCGGCGACGCGAGTGCCGGGGTGGCCGACCGTGCTGCAGCCGCGCGGGCAACCGCGGCTCTGGACGTAGCAAGCCGACATCCCTCGGTGGCGGGCATGGACGGACGGGCAGTCGCTGTCCTCGGCCCCGTGGCATTCGGCTGAGCCGTCTCCGTGCACGACGACGGTGCCCGCGCACTTCAGCGTCAGGAGCGATCGCTGTCGCCCAGGCCAGGCGACGACCCACTTCTCCTCGTACCTCGCCGCAGCGCTCCAGCACTTGCTCCGCAGGTGGAACCGGGGGCTCGGCTCCATCAGGGGGTTGAGCACGTACTCGCCGGGGAACTCGATGGACCGCTGCCGGGGTGTGATCGGCTCCTGGCAGCCAGGGCAGCAGCCCGGGAGGAGTCGCATCTCATGCTCGAGCTGCCTGGCCTGGTCGGCCGCGTACTGAGCCTGCTCGTGCCCGCGGCACGGGGCGAGCTCTCCGCAGGAGTGGCACACGGCGTAGTGCTCTGGCAGCTCCCACCACTGGCGGGCGGCGTGGGGCCGGACGGTGAAGCCGTAGTGCTGTTCGTCGTCGACCGGCTTCACGAACACCTCGTAGTCGATGTCAGCGTCGGGGTGGTCGCGGACCTCGAGGACTCGCCACGGCTTCCGGTTCACGGCGATGATCGAGTCGATCTCCGGTCGCTTCGACAGCGAGCTGGGGCCGAACGGCTTCAGGGCCGGTGTCCAGTACCGCGTCATGACGCCTCCTGGAACTCGTGGTCGGCGTAGGCGGCAGCGTCGTGGCGGCGTTCGGTGGTGCCGCAGACGTCGCACCGCGGCTCGTCAGCGGCCACCAATCGGGGGCCGGCGAGGTCCCTCCACGTGGGGATGAACGCCTGGACGAACGCTGCTGACCGGTGGGTGGCCTTCGCGGTCTCGAGGAGGCGGGTGTCGCCGTGGGTGGCGATGAGCTGGGAGATCTCCGCGACCTGGTCGGCCTTCAGCGATGACCAGGACACCTCGGCCAGTGCGGTCCACTCGCGGAACTTCGTGCGGAGCACGAGGAGGTCTCCGGGGAGGTCGACGCTGCCGCCGCGTGCTGCAGCAGCAGCATCTCCCTCTCTCTCTTTATCTCCCCCTGTGACATCGCGTGACTCGTCCTGTGACATGTCACGTGACGTTCCACGGACGGTCTTGCGTTGCCGCTCGGACCTCTTCCGCTCCCGGTCGGCCTTCCGCCGCGACTCGATCTGGTCGAGCTGGTCCTGGTAGTGCGACCAGTTCCGCACCTGGTAGCCGGCCGCGACCTTGACCCACGGGCCCTCGAAGTCCCCGACGGGCTGACACAGCCGCTCGGCGACGCGCAGGGCCTGTGCCTGGGTGGTCTTGCGGGTCAGCTCGAGGACCTTCGACCGCAGGATCAGGCCACCCGTCGGCGTCCGGCCGCAGTACGCCAGACCCCGGGTGAACATCACCTCGTGCGCGTCCTCCAGGGACGCGAGGACGACGTCGTCGTAGTAGTGCACCGACAGCTTGATGAACATGCTCATGCGGTCCTTCCGAGGTTGTGGACGGACTGGTCGTTGTGGGTGTCCTGGGACTCCTGCACGAGCACCTCGGCGGGCACGTGGACGGACCTGATGAGAGACCGTCGGACGTGCGGGTGGGCGTTGGAAGGGCTGCGAGACACCGGCGACTGTTCGGGGGTGTCGGGGGTGGTCATGGCGTCATCGTGTGACGGGACACCGACGAGGTCGGCGTGGATCTGCTCCGCACGGCGCAGCAGGGCGGGCGTGCGGGTGACCCTCTGGGCACCAGACGAGACGGTGGAGTGGTCGCGGTGCATGGCCCGGCCGATCGCCGTCACCGGTACGTCGAGGGCGCGGCAGATCCAGAACGCGATGTGTCGGGCGTCGACCAGGTCCAGGGTCTTGCGGGGCGAGTAGATGTCCGTCGACGGGATGCGCAGGGCGACCGCCACCGCGAGGACCACCTGGCCGACCTGCCCGGCCTCCGGGGGGACCTGGGGGCCGACGAGCAGCGGCAGCTCGGGGTCGACCGACGCCGCCAGCGTCACCGCGAGGGCGTGCAGCTCGGCCACCGTCAGCGACAGGAGGACGTCGTGGGCCTCCCGGGCGTCGCCCTCAGCGACAGCGCACACCAGGCGGGCAGCGTGGGGCACTGCGGCTTCGATCCGGTCGGTCATGCTGTGGCCTCCAGAGGGTTGAGGATCGGGGCCCACGCCTGTTCGGGCTTCACGGGTTGGGCTGAGGGGGAGTGGATGGTGGTCGACCGGCGGTAGCCGTAGTCGTTGCCCAGGAGGATCAGGACGTGCTCTCCCAGGGCGACGGTGACGGGGTGGCCGGTCTTCGACGGGTAGATCAGCACCGGCTGCCGGCACGCTCGGGCCGCTGCCCCGACCGCTGGCATGGACGCGGCGGGGAGGCGGGCGGGTCCGTCGCCGGGGTGGTCGAACGCGGCCGCGATGGTCCGTGCGGGGTTGGGGAACTCCGACGGGTGCAGGCTCGCGACCTCGAGCAGTTCGGTGTGCCCGGGGGCCTCGATCGTCACGTCCAGACGGTCCGCGCCCTGGGCCAGGTGGACCATCGTCGCTCTGGGGCGGTCCAGCAGCATCCAGGCGGTCTCGGCTGGGATGAAGGCCTGCACACCCTCGGGAACCGTGTGGGGGAACCGTGCGCGGGAGTGGGCGATCTGCGACCCAGCGCCCACAACCGTCGCGAACAGCTCACCACCGGTGGAGTGGATCCGCACGAACCCGTTGTAGAGGCGGTCGCCGTCCTCGTCAGCGAACGGCAGCACCGGACCCAGCAGGGACCGGAGATCGTCGAGGTGCAGTCTCATGACCTCACCGACCTGACGACCCAGCACAGCAGCGTGTGAGCCTGGTAGGTCACCTCGAGCAGCACCCCGTACCGGTTGGTGGAAGCGCGGGCAGCACGGAACGCGTCGGACCGGGACCGGAAGCGGGCGCTCATGCTGCGACCTGCTGCTGCTCGGGGCCCTTCGTCATGATCAGCCAGTCCTTGAACGTGATCAGCGGGTGCTCGGCGACGTACTCGGCGTACTCCGTGGCGTAGCCGATCGACGCTTCGACCGCGGCGTCCTCCTGACGGATCCGCTCAGCCTTGTACTCCTGCACGAGGCGGCGGTGGAGGCAGTCGGCCTTGCACCCGGGGTCAGTCTCGGTGCCCATCCGCATGCGGGGGAAGCACGGCATCAGGACCACCCGCCGTGACCGAACAGGTCGTCGAGGAGCTGCTCACGCGACGGCCACGACTGGCGGGAGTGCAGGCCGCCGCGCTCGCGGTAGATCCACCGACGCGACTTCAACCGGAGGGCCTGGCCGATGCGCTGACCGGAAACGATCACGTAGCCGTCGTCGGTCACCACCGGCTTGCCCGGGGTGTGAGTTGCGGAGGTCTTCACGACTGGGTCCTCTCGTCGGTGCGGATGGCGTGCTCCCAGCACTGGCCGCAGGCGACATAGCCGACCTTCGGCCGGGTGGTGTGGCGGCAGGCCTTGCGGGCCGTGGCAGCGAGGGGGTGGCGTTTGGTGAGGTGCGGGGGGTCGAGGATGACCGGGCGTCCGCGGGTTGGGGTGCCGTCGCGGTCACGTCGTGCCTGGCGGGCGGCGCGGACGGCCTTCGTGGCGTCGGCCGCGGTGATGTCGCCGGCCTCGACCGCCTCCGCTGCGTCGTCGTCGAGCTCCAGCAGCAGCGCGTAGGTGTTGACCGAGGAGGCGTGCATGCCGGTGGCGCGGGCGACCTCCGACTGGTTCATCCCGGACTCGAGGAGTCGGCCGATCGCGCGGGCACGCTCCAGGGGTGTGAGCTGTCGGCGCTGGGCGTTCTCGACGAGCATGATCGCGACGTGCTCCCGCTCGTCCGTCCCGAGGTCGTGGCGGATGATGCACGGCACCCGGTCGAGGCCCGCCTTGATCGCGGCGGCGCGGCGGCGGTGGCCGGCGAGGAGCAGGAACGCCTTCGCGGTGGTGGGGTGCTCGGTCACGATGAGGGGCTGGAGGATCCCGTGCTCGCGGATCGACGCGGCCATCTCGGTGACGTCGCCGACGCTGTCGCGGACGTTGCTGCCGTGCTCGCGGATCGCGTCGATCGGCAGGAAGGTGACGGACTGGCGTGTCCTGCTCACAGCAGACCACCCACCGCGGGCGCCGTCTCGACGGTGCGGTCGGCGTACTGCACGACCAGGCCGGCGTCCGACGCCTCAGCGATCGCGGCATGGACGTCCTCGAGCAGGCCCACGACCTGCTCGGGCCGCGGCCCGGCACCCAGGGTGCGGTTCGCTCGCTTCGTCAGACGCTCGGCCGCCTCCTGGGCCTTGTCCCTGGTCGCCCAGTCTGCGTCGGACTCCATGCCCCGGAGCACCGCGAAGAAGTCGCCCGCCTCGCCGATGTTCATGCGCTCCTCCTCAGCTGGCGGGCGACGTTCATGCCCGTGAGTCGTTCGATCTCGTTCCAGCCGCGGCCCTCGGCCATCAGCCGGTCGAACACCTCGGCGCGTTCAGGGCTGGTCAGGGTCAGGCGCTCACCGGCGAGCACGCGAGCGATGGCGACCTCGTCGACCTGTCCCGCGGTTGCATCAGCAGCGGCCGGGGTGGGGTCGGTGTCGATGTCGTCCCACGCCAGCGGCGGGACGTAGCCGCGGGCTGCGGCCCGTCGGCGGGTGACCTCCGACGGGCCGGGCGTCATGCACAAATCCCGGTACATGTCGTCGATGCGCTGGTGGGTGGTGGCGGTGATCCACCGGCCCTGCTGGTGCATGGCCGTCGCGGTCACCACGCCCGCCCGCTTGGACTGCTCCGCGTGGGACCAGCCGAGCGCGAGGAGCGCCTGGATGCGGCGCACAGCACCGACCTTCGGGACGAACGACTCGGTCGTGTCCTTGCAGGCGGCGGTGGTGACACCGGGGACGACCTGCAGGATCTTCGCGACCGTGACGGTGCGCGCACGCTCCTGTCCGCGGTGGATGTTGTGGACCGCGGTCGGGGCGACACCAGCAGCCGCGGAGATAGCCCGGATGCTCATCCCCGCACCGAGGCAGGACGCGATGTGCAGGCGGGCTCGGGTCGTCTCGACGGTCCGCAGCCGCCCCTGGGCCCGCTCGTGCCGCCACAGCTTGTGGTACGCGTAGTCCTGGGGCATCACGACACCACCGGGACGAGGCGGGACAGGTGGGCGCTGCTGGACGAGGTGGGCTGGTCCGGCCGCTGCAGAGCGGCGTAGGAGAACGCGTCCCCGAAGAAGCCAGTGATCGCCCACGTCTGCCGGCCCTTGCCGACACGCACCAGGTCGCCCACGGCGAAGAAGTGGTCGTCGTGCTCTCGCATGTCAGGCGCGACAGCCTCGGTGTCGCTCACGAGGTCAGGTCCAGGTGCGTGCGGACCGTGACGCCGGCGGGGATCGTGGCGACCTTCCACCCGTTCTCCAGGGCGTAGTCCTTGGAATCCTCGCGGTCGGCCTTCCGGGTGCCGAACGCGGCGATGTCGACGAGGCGTCCATCGATGGCGAGGTACGCGATGTGCGTGGGCGGGGCGACCTGCGGCGTCCGGGGCTTCGGCTCCGCGGTCTCGTCGGCGGGGGTCTCGGTCTTCTTGGCAGTGGCCATGTTCAGTTCTCCTTGGGGCAGTGGTTGTCGCGGATCTGGATCTCGTGGTCACGGACCACGAGCTGGTACGAGTCGCCGGTGTCGACGACGAGGCCGGAGCCTTCGGTGGGCTTGCCGCACCGCAGGCACATGAGGGGCAGGGTGTGGACCACGTCGCGCTGGGGGACGGCAGTGAGGTGTCGGTCAGCCACGGCGGGACTCCCGCCACGACACGGCCCCGTACAGCGCGAGCACGGCGAGCACCGGCCACACGTTCACGGCGATCTGGGCGAAGCCGGCGAGGACGATCTGCAGGTCGCTCATCGGCGGTACCCGTGCCAGACGCCGAGGCAGTAGCAGCCGAGGCCACCGAGGAGGACCACGAGGAGCTCGTTCATCGACGCCACCTCGCCGTGCGCCAGCAGAGGACCAGGAACAGCGCGACCAGCACGGCCCACATCGTGAGGCCGAGCCACAGGGCGGTCACAGCAGCGCCTTCTCGAGGGACCGGTCCACGAACCGCTCGGTGAACGACCGCAGCTCGTGCTCGCCAGCGACCGTCGGCAGGTACTCCGCCGCCGCACGGGCGTCACCCACGCGGACCGCCTCACGGGCCAGGAGGAACAGGGAGACCACCGCGATGATGAACAGCAGGACACCGACGGCCGCCTGCGCGATCGCCGCGGTCATGCGAGCGCTCCTTGCATCTGGTCAATGACGCCAGCTGCAGGTCGCCACAGTCCAAGGCGTCCCGTCGCGGGTATGGGCTCGATAGGCCGAGGGTTCTCCAGCATCAGGTGGTGGTGTTCATCCATGGCCCACGGCGAGCAGCGGCGCACACGCCCAATCAGTCCACCGCCACCCGCATCGGGGATCGCCTGGAACGCGGGGTGATCTTCGCGGGCGAGTTCGGCGAGGCGTCGGAGGTCCGCGTCGTAGCAGTCCTGTGAATCGTGCACCCCGATCAGGTCGACGACACCAATCACGGCACCGAACACGAAACGCTTGTCGTCGCGCTCGATCGAGTCGGCCGCCCAGGTCTGAGAATCGTCAGCCGGGTAGCCAAGTTCCGACGATTGGACGGCCGTGCGCATGGCCCAGCCCTGGCAGGCGTGCTCGCTCCAGCCACGGCCTGCGTGGATCGCCACGGGCCCGCGGTATGGACCCAGCGTCCGCACCCGGTTCTCGACGTCTTTGCCGCCGTGGATGATCGCCCAGGCCCACGGCTGGCGCACGGTCAAGACCCTCATGCCGCCACCTCGCAGGCATGGCTGGCGACGGCGGCGCGGTGGGCGTCGAACTGCTCCCGGGTCGGGTAGGTGCGGAGGTAGTCGACGTGTCCGCAGCACCGGTGGTGGGTCCACATGATCACGCCGGCCGGGGTCCGTCCCGCGCGCATGAGCTGCCGCTCGACCATCAGCCGCACGCGATCGCGCCGCTCGATCGCCTTCCGGCGCCGGCGGGCGTTGCCGGCCTCTCGGGTGCTCTTCATCTAGACTGCTCCTAGTTCGTGGGCCCTCGGTCGCTGCTTCGCTGGCGTGGATCGGGGGCCCGATCTGTTGTGCTGTGAAGTTGGTGGGGTCCCCTTGCTCTGGGGGACCCCTGCCCGACCGAGGGAGTTGGTCGGGCTCCGGTGCCGGGACGAAGGGAGGGCCCGCAGCACCGGTGGACTGGGTCAGGTCGGGTGGCCGCTCATGCCGCGACCCCTTGCCACTCGTCGAGGCGGTGGGCATGGGTGCCCGGGTCTGTCGAGGGCACCCGCTTGCCTGTGCGGCGCATCAGGCCGCGGCGTGCGGCAGCGTTGAACCGGCCGCCGATCACGGAGCCCTTGACCCCGGTCAGTAGAGGGCGGGTGTCGTTCGCAGTGAACGGCTTCCCCGAGCGGATGAACCGGTTCAGGACCTCGTCCACCCGTGCCGCGTCGTCGGGGTGCGCCTCGACGGTCGCGGCGATGCCCAGGTCACGGGCGACGGTGCCGGCAGCCACACCCACAGGGCCGGAGTTCGTGCACCCCGTGACGGTGACGCCGTCGTCCAACCGGGCGCGGTGACCCTGGACCTCGTGAAGGAAGCAGGCCGGGCAACGGCCGGGCAGGTCCGCAAGCCACTGCAGGTCGGCGGTCATGACACACCCCCGGAGGGCGCGGCAGAGCATGCGCACCCTGCCGCGCCGCTACCTTCGGGATAACCAGTCACCGAAGAAGAGGAGTCGACATGGTCGACCCGAAGGCTCAAGCGAACCTCGCATGGATGAAGGCCACCGAGGTCAAGAACGGAACCACCAGCAGTACCGACTACAAGGTCGGTGAGTGCCTTGAGCACCTCTCGCTCGCGATCCGTGAGATCGCGGACCGGCAGAATACGATCATGCTTCGGCAGGAGTTTCTGATGACGAAGCTCATCAAGAGCTGACCACAGCATGTGAAGGTCCGGACGGTCGAACCCGCTCCGGCTCGCGTGAGTGTCAGCGTGAGACTGCGACAGCATGTCGAGGACCTGATCAGTCACCGACTCGATCGTCGACTTCTCCTCGGCCGAGGAAACTCCGTCCTGCGCACCAGTGTGCTGGCCTGCGTCCCTGATCTCAGCGACCAGGCTTGCCGCACGATCGAGGACCTTCGCAAGCTCTGCGTGGGCGGCTTCGGCGGAGATCGAGTGCGGGGCGTTCATGCTGACCGCCTCGGCTCGGACGGCAGGGCCGCGATGTACGCGTCGGCGGACGCGGTGACGATCCGGTACTCGTGGTTGTTCTTCGCCCCGATGTACTTGATGTCGAGCTCGCCGGCCTTCACCAGGCGGCGGACCTCGCGCAGCCCCAGGCCCAGGTAGGTCGCGGCGTCACGAGCGGTGAGCATCGCGGGCTTGACGCTCATGAGGCAGCCACCGTCGGAAGCGTCGCGGTGAAGCGGTCAGGGCTGGTGCCCAGCCACCCGGCGACCATGCAGAGCTCGACGACGTCGAACGGGACCGATCCATCCAGGCGTCGGCCGGCGGTCGCCGTGGTCGTCCCGAGGATGGTGGCCAGTTCCGCCTGGGTCTTCCGCTGGCGAGCCATCTCGGCCCGGACTTCCCCGGCCACCGCTTCGGCCGCTGCGTGGAACGTGTTCATGCCAACCAGCATGGATCGATATCGTTCCAGTGTCAAGCAACCGAAACAATCGAATCAGAAACGTTCCATTCGGGTCGGGGATGTGGGACGATCGCTGCATGAATGCATCACGCGATCACGCTCTGCGGGTAGCGCAGGAGCTCATCGGCGTCATCGACCAGGCGCGGTGGGACGCTCGGATCGGTAGCGTGCGCGAACTGGCGCGGCGCGCCGGCATGACACACACCTCGCTGAACAAGCGCATGTCCGGCGAGGTCGTCTTCAACGTGCGAGACCTCGCGGCGCTCGGCGCGGCTGTCGGTGTCCACCCCGCCGAGTTGATCACTCGAGCAGTCGACGCGGCGCTGGCCGGCAACGTGGTGCAACTGCACCCGGAACCGTCCTACGACCCGCTTACCGTCGACCTCGCCAACGAACCATCGGCAGCAGAGCCCGAGCGACGGGACGACGAGAGCGGGGACGATCACGCATGAGGAGCAGCACCGGCCCATGGCAGATCCTCGCCGACATGCCGGACGTGCGCCTCGAGTGGACGACTGACGACCGCATCCTGAAGGGCCGACGTGCTCGCTGGTTCCCTGGTGTCCGCACGATCGCGATGGACGCCAGCCTTAGCCGGATGGCTGCGCGCTGCAGCCTGATGCACGAGCTTGCGCACGTGGTGCTCGGCCACGGGCCGGCGTGCGACAACAAGTTCTACGACCAGCGCGTCGAACTCGAGGCCGACCGGTTCGCGGCCCGCGTGCTCTTGCCCGATCTCCGTGCAGTCGCCACTGAGCTGGCCACGACCAGCCACCACGGCCACGCAGCCCGGAACCTGCACGTGACCCGCGACCTGCTCGAGGTCCGGCTGCACGACCTGGACGCGATGGAACGGGACGGCGTGCTCAGGTCTGTGGCCTCGATCCAAGAGTCTTGCGGAGCCTGAGTCGCCGATCTGGTGGACTCGGTGGCACGGGTGCGAGACCCTTTGCCCATGCGCAGAAGCCTCGTCGCCCTGACCCTGCTCGTCTGCGTCGCCTGCGGGGATGGTGACTCGGCCAGCAGTGAGACGACGTCGACGCCTTCGCCGACTGGACCGGTCGAGATCGAACGTCCAAGTTCCCAGGTCGACCCCGAGCCCAGTCCCACCCCAGTGGGCACAGAGATCACCCTCGGCGGCGCACGTGCTGCTGTGCTCGAATACCAGACCTCGGTTCCTCCCGCAGAGGTCGCGGAACCGGGTCAGCGCTGGGACGCCGCGCTGGTCTCCTCTTGCAACGACGCGGTGACGGAGACCGAGGCGACGACCGTTGCGTTCAACGAGCGTGCGTGGCAACTGCGAGACGGTGCTGGTGGACGGTATGAGGCATCGACCGTGAAGTACCGCCAGTTTCCGGTGCCCGTGTACCCATCGGATATCAACCTGCAGATCGGAGATTGCGTCCAAGGCTGGATCGTCTTCCCGGTTGCCGCGGACGCCCAGATCGAGTCAGTTGTCTGGTCCGTTGACGGCGAAGACCTATCGACGTGGACTCTGAGCTAAGACTCGATCGGTCGCGGTGACTCAGGGAAGGTGAAGGCGAATCGGTCGGAGACCTTCTGCATGGCCTCGCGGCTGAGCTCGTCGCGCACGTGTTGGTAGCCGCGGCTCGTGACGATCGACGAGTGCCCGAGGATCGCCTCGACCGTGCGGGGGTCGGCGCCGATCTCCAGCAGGATCGTGGCGGTGGTGTGGCGGATCTCGTGGCCGGCGTAGCGACGGCCCTGGTTGCCGTCAACGCTCGCGACCTGGGCGCGGTCCTGCAGGTCGATCCACTCCGCCGTGTCGTGCTGGGGGTTGATGGGCCGGCCGTCGGGGCGCGGCCAGACCAGTCCGTGGGGTGATGGGGGAGCGAGTTCGCGCCACTGCTGGAGCGCGGCGAGCGCCGGCCCGACGATCGGGATGATGCGCCGGCCGCTCTTCGACTTCGGTGGCACCAGGTGGTACGAGCGCCAGAGCTGCTTGGGCGTGATCCGGTCGGGGTGCCGGAAGGTGCCGGCCTCCCGGTCGAGGTAGGCCAGGGAGTCGAGCTGGTACTCGATGTCGATGATTCCGCGGTCGAGGTCGACGTGGTCCCAGGTGAGGCCCAGGACCTCGCCCTGTCGCATGCCCTCGAAGAACGCGACGATCCAGCGCGACGTGTGGGGGAGCGTGAGGCTCGCGTTCATGATCGCGATCGCGTCGGCCAGCGGGATGGCGTCTCGGTCTGATGGTGGTGGGGTGTGAGCCTTGACGTCGAAGATCCGAGCCGGGATGGG
This sequence comes from Aeromicrobium marinum DSM 15272, assembly GCF_000160775.2. Classification (NCBI taxonomy): domain Bacteria; kingdom Bacillati; phylum Actinomycetota; class Actinomycetes; order Propionibacteriales; family Nocardioidaceae; genus Aeromicrobium; species Aeromicrobium marinum. The sequence goes on from NZ_CM001024.1 coordinate 68,080, forward strand.
GTGGCCCTCGATGCGGGCGTCGCGGAGCATCTTCACGAGGATGCGGCGCGTGGCCAGGGTGGAGGCGGGCTTCTTGCCGGCCTGTTCCTCGGCGCGCGTGACGGCGCGGAGGTCACCGGGCGTGAGGTTGGCCAGGCGCTTGTGGCCGATGGTCGGCACGATCCACTTCCGGACGGTGCCGGCGTAGGAGCCCCAGGTGTGCGACGCGAGGCGGCGCTGCTGCTCGAGGAGCCACTGCTCGGACCAGACCTTGACCGAGGTGGTGCTGGCGAGCCCCTCGGTCGGGACCCCGTGCTCGGCGAGCTCGCGCTTCTTCTTGACGAGGCGGCGCTTGCACTCCGCCTCGGTCTTCGCGCTGACCTGGATCCGCCGGCGCTCGCCCTTGGCTGTCCACCCGGCTTCGATGCGGCCGATCCACAGCCCGTCGGAGCGCTGGAACACCGAGCCTGAGCCGTAGTCGCGGGGGTTCTTCTTGTTCACCTCAGTGACTGTACCCGTTCTGTACCCATTCGTCTGCATGTCTACGCATTTCTATGCACTGCAATAACGGCTGATTCTGCCTCCCATTCTACCGGACTTCCTCACTTGTAATGAGGATGTCGCGGGTTCGACTCCTGTCGGGGGCTCCAGCACGACCGGCGCGAAGTTACGGAGCCGGCACGGCAACCTGTCACATGGCACGGCAGATCTGCCGTGCCATGTGAGAACGAACCGTGCCGCGTCCGGTCATCGCGGCGGATGGAGGCGATGACTCAGGTGGCGTCGGCGTCCATCGCGCGGGCGACGGCCGCAGCGCCGGGCACGCCCTCCTGCCGAAGACCGTGCACCACGTCCGCACGATCGGCCGTCGAGCGGTTCTGGCTGAGCTTCGCCTTGCCCTCGACCCGCTCGACCCGCATCGAGATCCCGACGATCCCGCGCAGCTGGCCCGCCACGAATGCCGCCGGTGCGTCGTCGACCGCCCAGGGCTGCGCGCGATGACCCTCGTGCCGGTCGGTGAGGTCGGTGACCGCGTGCAGCAGCCATTCCGGATCGTCATGGACGGTGAGCCGCCCGGTGAGGTGCGCGGAGGTGTAGTTCCAGGTCGGGACGACCCGCCCGTGCTCGGCCTTCGCGGCGTACCAGCTCGGCGACACGTAGGCCTGGGGCCCGGTCACGACCAGCAGGGCCGGCTGGTCGTCGGACAGCTCGCGCCAGTGCGGGTTCGCTCGTGCCATGTGGGCGACCACCGTGTCGCCCCTCCACAGGATCGGCAGCAGCGTCGCGACCGGGTACCCGTCAGCCGCAGTCGTGACGAGCTCGGCGGCGCCGATGGCCTCGACCATCGAGCGGATCTGCGTGTGGTCGACGGCGTGGGGTGGGGGGACGTACATGGCGGGAGGCTATCCCGCGAGCCCACCGGATCGCGACGACCACGTACTGGGCACGGCAACCCGTCACATGGCACGGCAGATCTGCCGTGCCATGTGACAGACAGCCGTGCCGGCTCCGTAATTTCGCGGAGGGGGAGGGGTCAGGTGGGGAGGTCGGGGGGTGAGAGGTCGGTCCGGAGGCGGCGCCAGACGGGGTGACGCAGGCGGCCTGCCGACGTCGTGCCGGCGTGGGCGACCTCGGCGACCAGGCGGGGCGTGACCCAGTGCGCGTCCGATGCCACGTCGCGCGGGGTGTCGACCGGAGGGGTGCGGCGGGCGATCCGCTCCAGACGCCTGCGCAGGTCGTCGCGCTCCTCGGCCGTCCAGCCCGTGCCGACCCGCCCGGCGTAGAGCAGACCGCCCGACGGGTCCGGAACCGCCACCAGCACCGACCCGAGACCACCCGACCGCGAACCACGACCTGGTCGCCACCCCACGACGACCACGTCGGCCACCGTCTCGTGCTTGAGCTTGACCCAGGCGGGGGAGCGTCTTCCGCTGCGGTAGGGCGACGACCGCCGCTTGGCCATGACCCCCTCGAGCCGTGCCGCGCGGCTCGCCTCGACCGCCGAGGCCAGGTCGCCGTCGTGGACGGCCGGCACCGACACGGGCGGCTGCAGCGTCAGCCCGTCGAGGGCAGCCCGTCGCTCGCTCCACGGGCGGGAGCGCAGGTCGTCGCCGCCGGACCTCAGCAGGTCGAACACCAGCAGCTCGACCGGCACGTCCTGCGGGCCGGCGTCACGTCCGAGGCGGCGCTGCAGCAGGCCGAACGACGGCGCGCCCCCGGTGTCGCGGGCCACGAGCTCGCCGTCGAGGACGCAGTCCGACAGTCCCGCGTCCGCCAGTGCATCGACCACCTCCGGCACCGCTGGCGTGAGGTCGTTGCCGGACCGCGAGCGCAGGGTCACGGTGCTGTCGTCCACCGAGGCAATCACCCGGAAGCCGTCCCACTTCATCTCGAACGCCCAGGCGTCGTCGAACCGGCCGGTCGCGGCGGCGTCGCCGGCGGTGGGTCCGAGGGTGGCCAGCATGGGGGCGGGAGGAGCCGCGGCCGCCCGGTCGGGGGCGACCGCCCGCGCCAGCCAGTCGTCGCCGCCGGTCCGGACCAGCGCGATCCGTCGGGGCGAGCCCAGGCCGCCACCGCTCCGGCCGTGCAGCGTGACGGTCACCCGGTCGTCGGTCCACCGGTGCACCTCGTACGTGCCGGTGTCCCACACGGTCATCGTCCCGGCGCCGTACTCGCCGGCGGGGATCGTGCCCTCGAAGTCCAGGTACTCGACGGGGTGGTCCTCGGTGTGCACCGCGAGGTGCTTCTCGTCGCCCGCCGAGGGCACACCCCGCGGCAGGGCCCAGGACACGAGCACCCCGTCGCGCTCGAGGCGCAGGTCGTCGTGGGTCCTGCGGGCGTGGTGCTCCTGGATCACGAAGCGCGGAGCACCGTCGTTCGGGGCGCCGACCCGGTCCGGCACGGGCTCCGGGGTGCGGCCGGCATCGCGCTTGGACCGGTAGGTGGTCAGGCGGTCCCGTTCGGTCGGGCGCGGGGAACGGGCCACCCGGGCGAGCGGGTCGCGACGACCCTCCATGCGCTCCAGGATCTCGTCGAACCGCAGCTGCCGGAGTCCGGGATCGTCCAGCTCCGCCCAGGTGCGGGGGACCGCCACGGTGGGCTCGGTCCGGCCGCGCAGGGAGTACGGGGCGACGGTCGTCTTGTGCGCGTCGTTCTGACTCCAGTCGACCAGCACCCGACCCTCCCGGAGCGACCGCTGCTGCGTGCTGACGGCCAGGTCGGGCAGCTGGTCCACGAGCCCCTCGGCCAGTCGCCGGGCGAACTCCTTGACGTAGGAGGCGTCGTGACCGCCGTCGAGCGCGGCGTAGAGGTGCAGACCCTTGCTGCCGCTCGTGACCGGCACCGCGCTGAGCCCCACGTCCCGCAGCAGGCGCCGCGCGTGCCGGGCGACCTCGACGCACTCGGGCAGCCCTGTGCCGGGGCCGGGGTCGAGGTCGATGACCAGCCGGTCCGGAGGCAATGGGTCGCCGGCCGCGTCGACCCGCCACTGGGGCACGTGCAGCTCCAGTGCCGCCAGCTGGGCCAACCAGACCAGGTCGGCCGGTTCGCCCACGACCGGGTAGGTCGTGACGCGACTGCGGTGGGCCATCTCGACCCGCCGGACCCATCGTGGCGCGGACCGGGGCAGGTTCTTCTCGAAGAACGGCTCGGCCGGGTCGTCGGCGGTCCCGACCCCGTCGACCCAGCGCTTGCGGGTGACCGGCCGGTCGGACGCGTGCCGCAGCAGGTGCCGCGAGATCCGGGTGTAGTAGTCGGCCACCTCGGCCTTGGTGGTGCCGGTCGACGGGTACAGGACCTTGTCGGGGTGGGTCAGCCGGACGGTCCGGTCGCCGACCTGCAGCTCGCGGGGGGCGGCGTCACGCGCCACGCGCGGTCCGCTTCGAGGCGGTGCTCTTCGACGTGGTCTTCTTCTTCGAGGCGGTCTTCTTCGACGTGCCCTTCGCGGTGGACGACTTCTTCGACGACGTCTTCGAGGCCGTGGCCTTCTTCGCCGGCGCCTTCTTGCGGGCCGGCTTCCGGGCCGACCGGTCGATGCTGCGCTGCAGGGCCTCCATCAGGTCGACCACCTCGGCACCCTCGCCGTCGTCGTCCTGCGAGGTCGGCCGCGCCGGGGCGGTGGTGTCGTCCGCGTCGAGCTTGGACTCCACCAGCGCCCGCAGCTGCTCGCTGTACTCGTCGGCGTAGTCGGTGGGGTCGAAGTCGGAGGCCATCGAGTCCACGATCGCCGCAGCCAGCTCGCGCTCCTTGGCGCTGATGCGCGGCGTCGTGTCGAGCACCTCGAACGCCGCCTCGCGGATCTCGTCGTCCCACAACAGGGTCTGCAGCAGCAGCACGCCCTCGCTGACCCGCAGCACCCCGAGGCGCGTGCGCCGTCGCAGTGAGAAGGTCACGACGGCGCTGCGGTCGGAGTCCTCGAGTGCGCGCCGGAGCAGGGTGTACGGCTTGAGGGCGCGAGCCTCCGGCTCCAGGAAGTAGGCGCGGTCGAGCCGGATCGGGTCGATCTGCTCGGCCGGGACGAACTCCACGACCTCGATCTCGTGGTCGGCCCGGGCCGGGAGCTCGTCGAGCTCCTCCTCGGTCAGGACCACGGTGCGCTGGCCGTCGTCGAACGCCCGGGTGATGTCGTCGTACTCCACCACCTGGCCGCACACCTCGCACCGTCGCTGGTACCGGATCCGGCCGCCGTCGGCCTCGTGGACCTGGTGCAGTGGCACGTCGTGGCTCGAGGTGGCGCTGTACAGCGACACCGGCACGCTGACCAGCCCGAAGCTGATCGAGCCCTTCCAGATGGATCGCATGATGTCCGCCTCGGGGTGGGTGGTGGGTCAGAAGACGGGCTTGCCGCCGGTGACGCCCAGCACGGTGCCGGACACGTAGCCGGCGCTGGCCTCGTCGGCGAGGAACACGAACGCGGGGGCGACCTCCGCCGGCTGCCCGGCCCGGCCGAGCGGCGTGTCGCGCCCGAAGTTCGCGAGCTTCTCCTCCGGCTGGGTGGCGGGCTGCAGCGGGGTCCAGATCGGGCCGGGGGCCACGGCGTTGACCCGGATGCCCTCGGGCCCCAGGTCGGCCGCGAGGTTGACGGTCAGGTTGTTGATGGCCGCCTTGGTGGCGGCGTAGTCGAGCAACGACGTCGAGGGTTCGTAGGCCTGGATCGACGTGTTGTTGATGATGCAGCCGCGGCTGCCTCGCAGGTGCGGCAGCGCCGAGCGCACGAGGTACAGCAGGGCGTGCAGGTTGGTGCGGATCGTGCGGTCGATCCGCTCGTCGTCCATGTCCTCGATGCCGGCGTCGCGGGCCATCTGGTGGCCGGCGTTGTTGACCAGGATGTCGATGGTGCCCAGGCGCTCCACGGTGTCCAGCACCGCGGCGCGGCAGGCCGAGGAGTCGCGCAGGTCCGCCTCGATGGCGAGCACCCGCCGGCCGGCCGACTCGACCAGGGCCGAGGTGGACTCGGCGTCGCGCTCCTCGCCCGGCAGGTGGGTGAACGCGACGTCGGCCCCCTCGCGGGCGTAGGCGATCGCGACGGCGCGCCCGATGCCGGAGTCGCCGCCGGTGATCAGCGCGACCTTGCCGGCCAGGCGGTCGTGGCCCCGGTAGGAGGACTCACCGTGGTCCGGCTGGGGCCTCATCTCGTCGGTGACGCCGGGCGGGTCCTGCCGTTGCGCGGGGAACGCGGCGTCGTCGGAGCTGTCGTTCATGGGGCCTCCTTGCTGGTCGGGGTGGTCGGGGCGGGGCCCGTGGCGCGGTCGAGCAGACGGTGGGACCCGTCGCACCACGGCGCGATCGACGACGTGCCGCACCGGCAGACCGCGCTCACGGGTCGGGTCGTCTCGTGCAGGCTGCCGTCGGCGGCCTGCACGACGTGGTCGCCGCGGATCAGCAGCGGGCCGTCGGGACACACCACGACGTCGGCCCGTCCGGGACCCCTCGTGGACGCGCTCATGCCGCGGCCCACCGTGACAGCATCGCCTCGGCGAACCGGTGCTCGAGGTCGAGACACACCTGGGCGCCCCAGAGCACGTCGGGTGCGAGCTCCGGCTGCTCGGCGACGAGTGCCCCGCAGATCCCACGGGCGGCGAGCTGCTCGTGCACCGCGTCGGCCTCGACGTGCTCGTCGTAGTACGCCGCCAGGTCGCCGGTGATGCCCACCCGGCGCAGCCCCTTGGCCATCCGCCGGGACGGCAGCGAGCTGCTCGCCTCGAAGGCGGCGAGGTGCCCCATCGCCGCCCCGAGGTGCCGGCGGTGCAGGCCGAAGAGCGACATCGCGTTGTTCTGCTCCAGCGCCTCGACGGTCGTCTCGCCGACGTAGGCACCGTACGCGTCGTCGAGGCCGGCCTGGCGCAGGCCGCGGGCGAACAGCGAGGCATGGAGACGGTCGGGATCACCCGCGCCGTACTCGTCGAACTGCAGCTCCATGAGCCGCGCCTGCGCGGCGGGAGGCAGCCGCGGCACCGACCACGCGACCGGGTCGGACTCCTTGAGGTGGTACAGCGACCGCTGCCGGAGCAGGTCCTCGACGGTGGCCAGATCGGCGCGGCCGCCGACGTGGGCGGCCACGGACGTGCCGGGGTGGGCGTCGACCAGGGCGAACAGCGTCTCGCCGACCGGTGCGGCCGGGTCGAGGCCGTCCGGCACGACGCAGGTGGACCGCAGGCGCTGCTCGAACGACGCCTCGAGCTGCTGGCGGACGGTGAGCACCCACGGCTCCCACTCGAGCTCGGCCGACACGTCGTCGAAGCCGCGGTAGTGCAGCTCGTAGAGCACCCACAGCGCGAGCTGCTCGTCGTGGGTGGAGTCCGGCTCGACGGTGACCGGCACCGCCGTCTCGCGCCCGTCGCTGCGCAGCGACGGGAACAGGTGGCCGGTCAGTCGGCCGCAGGGATCAGGTAGGCGCACAGGGTTCGTCCTCCAGACGATCGGTGGGCGGGAGGCCGGTGTGGAGCGTGGCTCCTCGGCAGTCGGTGACGGGGGTCGGCCGGGCCTGCGGTGGCCGGAACTGCACCCGGTCCGCGCGGACGCCCTCCTGCCGGTAGAGCCGGGAGAGCCGCTCCAACGTGGGCTCGAGCTGAGCGGGGACGTCGCTGGCGACGCAGTCCACCAGGATCGAGACCCGGTGGTCGTGGGCGTAGCCGTCGGTCGCCGTTGCGGCGATGCACGACTCGGTGGTGACGCCGCACAGGGCGTAGGCGTCGTTGTGGTGGGAGTCCAGGACGAGGCCCAGCGTCGTGTGGTGGTAGGCGCTGTCGCGCGTCTTCACCACCACGTGGTCCGGACGCAGGTCGAGCTCGGGCAGGGGGGCGGCGCCGTCGCTGCCGGCGAGCGCGACAGGCTGTCCGTCCTCGCGCATGTTGAGGGCCCACGTCGAGGGGTGGCGGGCGTTCTCGGTACGGACCTCGATGACCGGCGCACCGGCCGCGCGGGCCGCCTCGGCCGCCCTGCGCACGCGCTGCACCAGCCGGGGCCGCAGACGCGACAGACTGGGGGCGCGGAAGTAGTCCTGCTGGAGATCGACGACCACCAGGGCTCCGGGCGGGTGCTTCATGACCCGCCGCTGGCAGGGTCGTCGCCCTGCGCGTCCTGGGAGTCGCCACCTCCGTCGACGTCGAAGCCGTCGTCGTCCGGGGTGCCGGCCGGCTCCTCGGTGGCCGGCCCCTCGGGGGTGGCTCCGCCCTCGGACGTCCAGTCCGCGGACGTCCCGTCGTCGAGCGAGGGGTCGGTCTCGGCGTCGCGCCGGTGGTCGGGTGTGGACGTCATGGGGGCCTCCTTGGGGCTGGGTGCGTGCTCGCGGTCAGTGGTCGCGGAGCAGGTCGATCAGCTCGTCCTTGGTCATGTCCGAGTAGCCGTGCAGGTCGAGCTCCTTGGCCCGGTCCTTCAGCTGCGGCACGGTCCACTCCTCGTACGAGGGCGACGAACCGCCGCGCCGACCGACCTGCTGCTCGCCGTCACGGGCGGCCGCGTTGGAGATGCGCGCGGCTTTCTCCTTCGACGCGCCGTCGTCGCGCAGCGACTCGTACATGTCGGGTTTCTTCAGCTGGGGGTTGTCGGGATCAGCGGGCATGGGAGCCTCCGTCGGTCGGCTCCGGGGGCGTGTCGCCGCGGCCCGGGGGCTGCGGCTCGTCCGGGGAGAGGTCGGGACGCTCCTCGGGGTCGGGATCGATCGGCGACGGTTCGGGCGGTGACTGGGTCATCGGTCAGCTCCTCTTCGCTCGGTGACGCCGACGCGTGGTCGGCGATGCCTGCGGTACCCGTGCCGCCCCTGTCCAAACGTGTCGGGACGGGGTACGGGGGCTGCACCACCGACCCGAGGAGCCACCATGCGCAACCCCCTCTCCCGCCCGAACGTGCACTCCTACGTGCGCACCCACCTGCACGGTGCCGCCGCCGGGGTGGAGCTGTTCCGGCGCAGCGCCGGATCCCAGACCGACCCGCAGGTGCGGGAGGCCCTGGCCGTCCTGCGGGACCAGGTGGTGGCCGAGCGTCGCGAGATGCAGCAGGTGGCGGCCGACCTCGGCGCGTCACCGCACGGGGTGCTGAGCCTGGTCGCCCGGTTCGGGACGAAGGTGGGGCAGCTGAAGCCGAACGGGCACCTGGTCAAGCGCACCGCGATGGCCGACCTCATCGAGCTCGAGACGTTGCGGGACGCGGTGGCCGGCAAGACCGCGGGGTGGGAGGCCCTGCTCGAGGCGGCCGACCGGTTCCCGCAGCTCGACGCCGTCCGCCTGCGGGAGCTGATCGACCAGAGCCACGCCCAGCTCGAGGAGCTGCAGCGCCTGCACCGTCTGGTGGCACCGAGGGCGCTGTCGGAGGAATGACGTCCGCGTGCGACGTCACGTTTGGGCGGACGACCCCGGGGTATGCACCCGGGAACGACCGAGCAAGGAGAGCACATGACCATCGCGCCTGAACCCGTCATCGAGCCCGGACCCGATGGCGACCCGGACATCACCCCCTCGTCGGATCCCGGAGGTGCTCCGGTCGTCCCGGACGCCGACCCCGACACCGCTCCTGCCCCGGACGGTCCGGAGTGAACCAGCCGGAACCCCGGACGCCCCGCCGGCTCGGCCTGGCCTACGTCCCGCTGGGCCTGGCCTGGCTGATCGGCCTGGGCCTCATCGCGCTCGCGCGGTGGGGCGATGTCGCGGCCGGCTGGGGATACCTGGGACTGGCCGTCGCGATCGCCTGTGCGCCGGCGACCGTCGGCCTGACGGTCGCGACGGCCAAGGCACGGTCGACCGGGCCGGACGGCCCCGGACACGCATGAGCGTCCAGCCCGCCGACCCGCGGACGATGCTGTTCGACGGCCTCGAGATCGCCTACGACCAGCACGTGCTGGAGCCCCGCCCGTGGACGATCGCACAGGCGGAGTGGGTCGCCGAGGCGGCGGCCGAGGTGCCGCCCGGCCCGATGCTCGAGCTGTTCGCCGGGGTCGGCCACATCGGTCTGGCCGCGGCACGCCGACGAGGACGGATCCTCGTCCAGGTCGAGATCGACCGGTGGGCCGCGCAGTTCGCCCACCTGAACGCCGAGACGGCCGGCCTGTCCGACCTGGTGGAGGTGCGGTGCGCCCCCGTGGAGTCCGCGCTGGCCCCGGACGAGGCGTTCCCCCTGATCCTGGCCGATCCGCCGTGGGTCGACGCCGAGCTCGTGCACCAGTACCCGGCCGACCCCCGACTCTGCATCGACGGGGGCGCCGACGGGCTGCAGCTGGTGCGAGCGGCGCTGGAAGTGATCGGTGCCCATCTGGTCACCTCCGGTCTGGCGGTGCTCCAGGTCGGGCCCACCCAGGTGCCCGCCGTGCGGGAGGCCGTGGAGGGTCTCGACACCGGCCTCAGCATCTGCGAGGTCAGGGAGTTCAACCGCGGGGCGCTCGTCGGACTGACCCGCCGGCCGGCCTGACGCTCCGGCAGGTCGTCGTCGCGCACGATCAGGCGGAGCGGCTCCGCGTCCGGCTCACCGCCGGTCGAGGTAGGTCGGGCACGTCGGGCGGTGCCACTCGCGGCGGAGGAGACGTCCGTCGGGGCCGGGCACGATCTCCTCGAACCAGCCCGGACACCAACGGCAGGGCGGCGGCGGGTCGTCGAGGTCGTGGTGCAACGGCAGGGCCGCCCGGGACCGGAGGTCGTCCGGTCCCGGGCGGTGGTCACGCGTCTGGATCAAGAGACGTCCCCGCGCCATGCGCCGGTCTCGATCCCGTGCCGGTTCTCGATGAACTCCTTGAACCGTCCCAGGTCGCCCTCGACCCGGCGGGTCAGGATGCCGGTCTTGTCCGCCACGTTCTCGACGAACCCCTCGGGGTCGATCTCCATCCGGGCGGTCACCTCCGTGCCGCCGTCCGGCAACGCACGGAAGCTGATCTGGCCCGCGTGCTCCGGGCCGGAGTCGGACTTCCAGGCGATGCGCTCGTCCGGGTGCTGCTCGGTCACGGTGGCGTCGAACTCGCGGCTGGACGGGCCGATGCTGATCTTCCAGTGCAGGTGGGTGTCGTCCTTCTGGGTGACCTCGTCGACGCCCTCCATGAACTGCGGGAAGTCCTCGAACTGCGTCCACTGGTTGTAGGTGCTGGTCACGTCGGTCGCGACCTCGCAGGTGGCCGTGATGGTGCTCATCCGGTGTCTCCTCTCGTGGTGGTTGCTTGCCCGGTGCAGTACCCGCGGCCGCCCGGGTGAATCGCGCGCACCGCCGGTCGGCGGGCACCGTTTCGGGTCGGCACTGCTGGGGTAGTCCGGGGTGGCAGGCGTCGGTGGGAGTTTCCTGTGGGGGGCTGACCGACCCGCCGACGCCTGTACCACCGGTCCTTACCCCGAGGAGCTCCCATGGTCTCGATCTGGCGTGACGGATCGCCCGCGATCCCCACCGACCCCCTGCCCGCCGAGGAGGAGTACGACGACGTGGTGGTGGGTGCCGGACTGACGGGCCTCACCACGGCCCTGCTGCTGGCCCGCGCGGGCCGCCGGGTGGGCGTGCTGGAGGCCCGCGAGGTCGGGGCCGTCGCGACCGGCAACACGACGGCGAAGCTCAGCGTCCTGCAGGGCACCAAGCTGTCGGCGATCGACCGCCACCACGGTCCCGAGGTCGTGCGCGCCTACGTCGCGGACAACGTCGAGGGCCAGCAGTGGCTGACGAGGTACTGCGAGGACCACGGCGTCCCGCTCCAGCACCGCACCGCGTTCACCTACGCCGGGACCGAGGACGGGACCCCCGTGGTGCGGCGGGAGATGGAGGTGGCTGCGGCCGCCGGACTCGACGTGCGGTGGGAGGACGAGCCGGGTGTGCCGTTCGAGACCCACGGCGCCGTCGCGCTCGATGCCCAGACGCAGTTCGACCCGATGGACGTGCTCGCGGCACTCGCCGAGGACCTCCGCGGGCGCGGAGGAATGGTCCACGAGGGGGTCCGGGTCACCGGGGTCGACGCAGGGGACCCGTGCGTCATCACGTGCGACGTCGCCACCGTCAAGGCCGGGAACGTCGTGCTCGCCACCGGGGTGCCGGTGCTCGACCGTGGCCTGCACTTCGCGACCGCCGAGCCGGTGCGCTCCTACTGCATCGCCTTCGAGGGGGTGACCGATCCGCCGGACGGGATGTTCCTGTCGGCCGACGCGCCGTCGCGGTCGCTGCGGACCGCTCCGCGGGGCGACGGTTCGACCCGTCTGGTCGTCGGCGGCGCCGGGCACGGGGTCGGTCGCAGCCGTTCGCCCCTGCGTCACCTGGACGAGCTGCGCGAGTGGACCGCCACGCACTTCCCGGGTGCGCGCGAGACCCACTGGTGGTCGGCCCAGGACTACGCGCCCGTCGACCAGCTGCCGTTCGCCGGAGCACTGCCCCTCGGCGACGGGCGGGTCCTCGCGGCGACCGGGTTCGACAAGTGGGGCATGACCAACGGCGTCGCCAGCGCCCTGGCCCTCACCGAGCGGATCCTCGGCGGGGCCGACGTTCCGTCGAGCCGCGGCCGCGGTCGGGTCGTCGAGCTCAGGTCCACCGCCGCAGCGGTGCTGCACAACGCCGAGGTCGGCACGCGGATGTCCGCCGGGTGGCTGGGGACCGTCACGGGCTCGGCTCCGGACTCACCGCCCGAAGGTCAGGGCGCGGTCGGCCGGTGCGGTCGGGGCCCGCCGTGGCGGTGTCCACGGTCGACGGACGCACGCGCTCGGTCTCGGGGGTCTGCCCCCACCTGGGCGGGATCCTGCGATGGAACGACGCCGAAAGGTCGTGGGACTGCCCGCTGCACGGGTCGCGGTTCGCCCCAGACGGCGAGCTGCTCGAGGGGCCGGCGACCTCACCGCTCGTCCCGGTCGATCGCGACCGCTGAGGCTCAGAGCCGGATCCGGCCGCCTCCGCGGGCCAGTGCCGTCACCAGGTCGGACACCTGGGCGTCGAGCAGGACCGAGCGGGTGAACTCCGTGGCCAGTCCGGTGAACGTCCGGTGGTGGCGCACCATCGCGTGCCCACCCTCCTCGACGCGGACGTAGGAGCAGCGGGTCCGGCGTCCGATCCGGTCGGCCACCCCGAGCGATCGGGAGGGCGACGCCACCCGGTCCTGACCCCCGTGCACCACCAGGACTTGACGGCCGGCGAGGTCGGCTCGACTGTCGTCGGCCATGACCCAGGGGTTGAGGGCGACGACGCTCGTGACCGGCGCTGCACCGCCGGCCAGCAGTGCGGCCCTGCCGCCGAGGGAATGACCGACCAGCCCGACCGGCAGGTCGGGTCCGACACGTCGACCGACCTCCTCCACGGCACGGAGGGCGTCGTCCACCGGCGTGGGCGGACCGCTCCACCCGCGGGCCGAGTTGAGCAGCCGGAAGACCGCTAGACGTGACGGCTCCGCGTGGGCGAGGTGCCGGGCCAGCGGGACCATCCGCAGGACCGACAGCTGCCGCCGCGACACGGTCGCGTCGGGGCCTCGGGAGCCGCCACCGTGGAGCACCAGGACGGAGCCCTCCGGCCGGTCGGGCACGTGGGTCGCCACGAGGCGGGAGGAGGACGTCACAACGACTCGAGCGTACGCTCCATGCTCTCGGCCGCATCGTCACCGATCTTCTTCAGCGCGACCGGCATGAGCGGCTCGGCGAGCTTGGCGGCACCCTGGGGGCTGAACTCGGCCGTGTACGTCACGGTGGTCCGCCGGTCGTCCCCCTCGAACTCCAGGGTGTCCAGCAGCTCCAGGCCGGTGGTGCGCCCCTCGAGCACGAACTCGCGCATCGGCGCGAAGGTCAGCACGGTGTACTCCACCTCGGTCTCGTGGCCCAGCACCTTGGACACGTTGCGGTACACCGTGCCCTCGGTCCCGTCGCCGCTGATCCGCTCGGTCGAGACGGTCGGCGGGTCCCACTCCTCGGTGGTGGTGAAGTCGGTCAGGAACGTCCACACCCGCTCCAGGGGCTGGTCGACCGTGACGGTGCGGCTGATCTCGGGCATGGCTCCTCCTCGTGGTCGTGGTGCCGGCATGAGTCCGACACCCGCGAGGTTCCCGCCGTCCACGGAACGAAACACCGGCCCTCTCGGCCACGCGCCTCGTTTCCCGCCCTGCCGGCTGGGTAAGGACTGCCGGACAGGTGGTCCGGGACTCCGGCCCACTCCCGACCCCGAGGGGGAACGCATGTTCAGGAAGACACTCCTGCTCGCTGCCGGTGGCGCCGGCTACGTGCTCGGCGCGCGCGCCGGCCGCGAGCGGTACGAGCAGATCATGAGCCGCGTCGAGGGTCTGCGCAACGACCCCACGGTGCAGCAGGCGGCCCAGGACGCCCGGTCCGCCGCGTCGGACGTCGTCGACGACCTCAAGGAATCCGCCCAGCAGGCGGGCGCCGAGGTGACCGGCCGGTCCGACGACACCGACGGTGCCCGCTCGGCCGAGCCGGCGCCGGCGAAGGGCGTGCCGGGTGGTGCGACCGGTGTCTGACCGGACGGAGCAGCAGTCCGTCGGCGAGCTGGTCGACCAGGCGGCGGAGCAGGCGAGCCATCTCGTCCGCGACGAGATCCGGCTGGCCACCGCCGAGATCAAGGACAGCGCACGACACGCAGGATCCGGCGCCGGTCTTCTCGGGGCGCCGGACTCTTCGTGGTGCTGGCGTTGCTGACGCTCACCGGCGCGGCCGTGGCGGGACTCGCCCTGGTCATGGACGTGTGGGCGGCAGCGCTCGTCGTGGGCGGTGCCCACCTGCTGACCGCGGCCCTGGCCACGCTGGCGGGCCGGGCCCAGCTCGGACGGGTCGGACCACCGAAGCAGACCGCAGAGAACGTGCGACTCGACGTCGCCGCAGTCAGAGGAGGATCGTCATGACCAGCACCACAGGTCGACACGCCGACACGGCGGACCTTGCCGAGGAGCTGTCCCACACGCGCGAGCAGCTCGGCGCCACCGTGCACGAGCTGGGTGAGCGCCTCGACGTCAAGCGACAGGTCACCGATTCGGCGCACGAGGTCGGCCACCAGGTGGCCTCGTCGGCGGACCGCGCCCGACGGTCGCTGATCGCCCACGCCCCCGAGGTCGCCGTGGCGTCCGTCGCGGCGGGGGTCGCCTGGGTCGCCTGGAAGCGGCTCTGATGGGCCGCGCAGGAGCGCGCCCCAGCACCTCGGCGAAGATCCTGTACCGGCCGGTCGGGCTGGTGAGCTCGATCACCGCAGGCCTGATCGCCTCCGCGGTCTTCCGTGCCGTGTGGGGACGCACCGTCAGCGGCAGTGACGGCGAGGCGCCCCAGCCGTTGGAGAGCGAGTACGGACTGCGGCAGATCCTGCCGGCTGCCCTGATCCAGGGCGCGATCTACGCCGTGGTGAAGGCGGCGACCCAGCGGGGCGGGGCGAGGGCCTTCCAGCGAGTCACCGGTGAGTGGCCGGGGTCCTGAGACCGCGCCCCGTCACGGGGCCGGAGCGCCGGGGCCCGCTCGATCTGCGCGGACCCCGGCGTGCCGGTCCGGGGATCAGACCGCCTGCCGGCGGTCGACCCCCATCGACGTGCGCAACGACTGCAGCACCCGACTGAGCCGCCGCGAGATCTGCATCTGGCTGACGCCCACGGCCTCACCGATCTCGCGCTGGGTGAGTCCCTCGAAGAACCGGAGCTTGATCAGCTCCTTGTCCTCGTCGGTGAGTCCCTCCCACGCGGGAGTGAAGTCGCACCACTCCTCGACGAACTCCATGTCGTCGCCGACCGCGGCCAGCCGGTCGGCCAGCGGAGCCTCGCTCGCGCCCCGCGGCTCGTCGAGCGACGTGGTGCGGAAGCAGCCGTTGGCGGCGCTCGCCTCGGCCACGGCCTCGCGCGGCACGTGCAGGCGTGCGGCCAGCTCGTCGAGGGTCGGCTCCACCGACGACTCGTGAGCAGCCTCCTCCTTGGCCTTGCGGAGGTCGACCTGCAGCTGCTGGATGGACCGCGGCGGACGGATCGTCCAGCCGTGGTCACGGAAGTGCCGCTTCAGCTCGCCGGAGATCGTGACGGCGGCGAACGAGGCGAAGTCGCCCCGGTCGGCCCGGAACCGGCGAACGGCCTTGACCAGGGCCAGGTTGGCGACCTGGCGCAGGTCGTCGAGCTCCAGGCCGCGGTTGCGGTACCGGGAGGCGAGCGAGTTGGCGAAGCCCAGATGGCTCCGCACCACGTCGTCCTCGAGCTGGGCGCGTTCCGCCGGTTCTGCATCGGCGGCGCGGGTGAGGAGGAGGGAAGTTTCCTCCGAAGATGGGATGGCTGACGTGATGGATTCCACAACTGACCCCTGGGTCGAGTGCGTCGATCCGGCTACGTCCTAACCGAACGAATCCCTTTCACCGTGGCAGGTGCCCGGTCATTTGGCAAGCCCCGGGGTGGCCCGGGCGGGCCATGTGGACTGGTTCTCCCGGGCCATCAGGCATCAGGACCGGGTCCGTGGAAAAGGCGGCCGGCTGTTTCTTCAACCGACCGCCCCGACGCCTGAGCGTCTCCGAGGGTGGACACGGTGCACCGTCACCACCCTCGCTCGGGGCGTACCCGCGGTCAGGAGTCGTAACCCCCGGCAGCCGGGTATTCCTGCACGGGTTTGTCCGCGCGGAGCAGGGGTACGCCCGACCCATGAGTTCCGACGCCATCCACCAGCGCCTCGCGGCGATGGCAGCCGACCTCGAACAGCACCGCACCCCGGCCGCCGTCATCGAGATGATCAGCGGCTACGCCTGCGAGATGCTGAGAGCCGACGACGCCGGCGTGCTGATCATGCACTCACGACGACGCTTCGACACACCGGCGTCGACGTCGGCGGTCGTGCACCAGGCGCACATGCTGCAGACCGAGCTCGGGGAGGGTCCCTGCCTCGACGCGATCGAGGGCAAGGCGACCTACCGGACCGGTGACACCGCGCGCGACCCCCGCTGGCCTCGCTGGGGTCCGGCGGCGACGGACCTGGGCATCCGCAGCGCGCTCGGGGTGCGCCTGGCGACCCGGACCCGCGGCTACGGTTCGCTCAACATCTACGACCGGGGCCTCGACGCCTTCTCGGTGCGGGACTCCGAGGTGGCCGAGATGCTCGCCGCACACGCCACGGCCGCGCTGGCCTGGTCGGACCGTGAGCAGGGGCTGACCGACGCGCTGGAGAGCCGGACCGTGATCGGCCAGGCGCAAGGCATCCTCATGCAGAAGTTCGACATCGACGCCGAGGCGGCGTTCTCGTTCCTCAAGCGGATCTCGCAGGACGAGAACCTGCGCCTGGTGGCCGTGGCCGAGGCGATCGTCCAGCAGCGCGACGCCAACGCGCGCCCCGAGTAGGTCGCCCGCGCCTCACTCGGCCAGCAGGTCGTGCACGGCGCGTTCGAGTGCGGGACGGGTGGCTGCGCCGGCCCGGGGCGGCCAGCGGGCCGCGAGCTCGCGGCCGACCGTGGTGCCCTCCTCGAACAGGTCGACGAGGCGGGGGTCCACGTAGCCCGAGCGCGCGACGGCCGGGGTGTTGCCCAGCCCGTCGGCCACCTGCCGCATGACGCCGGCGACCGCCCGGCGGCGGGCGGCCGGGGTCGTCGCGTCGGTCACCGCGAAGGCGGCCGCGGCGAACACGTTGGCGCGCCACGTGCGGAAGTCCTTCGCCGTGGCGTCGTCGGCGACGACGTCCTTCAGGTACGCGGAGAACTGCTCGGTGGTGAGGTCGCACCACCGGCCGCCGGTCTTGTGGGCCAGCAGCTTGGCGTCGGGCGCGGCCCGGCGCGCCCGCAGTCGGGTGATGCCGTAGAGCACACCCGGGTCGACGATCACGACGGACTGTTCCTGGCCCGATTTGCCCACGTAGGACACGTGCAGGTCGCCGTCGCGGAGCCGGACGTGTCGGCGCTCGAGGGTGAGCAGCCCGTGGCTGCCGTTCTCCTCGGTGTACCGGTCCGAGCCGATCCGGAACGCGCCCACGTCGAGCATCGAGAACGCCAGGGCGCACGCCTGCTGCAGCCCGTCGCCCTCCCGCGCGTCCTTGCGCACCCGGGCCCGCGCCCGGGGCAGACGCTCGGCGAACTCCAGCATGTGGAGGTACTTCTCCCGGTCGCGTCGCTCGCGCCAGGACGGGTGGTACAGGTACTGGCGTCGTCCGGCCGCGTCGGTGCCCACGGCCTGCAGGTGGCCGTTGTCGTGCGGACAGATCCACACGTCGGTCCATGCGGGTGGGATGACCAGCTGTACGCACCGGTCGCGGTCCGGGCCGTCGAGCAGGCGGTCGCCGTCGAGGTAGGAGAAGCCGCGACCGCGGGCGACCCGCCGCCACCCCCGGTCGGCGGGGGAGACCCGGCGCAGGCGCGTCACCGGGCGAGCCGCTGCCACAGGTCGGCGGTCAGCCGCTCGACGTCACCGGGATGGATCTGTTGCAGGTTGCGGCCTCCGCGGGCGAAGGTCTGCCGGACCGCGGCGGGCACGTCGGGATCCGGAACGGGCTGGGGGAGCCAGTCGCAGTCACGCACGTGGTCGAGCATGACCTCGGACCCTGCCGGGTCGTCGCGCAGGTCACCGGTGACGCGGCCCAGGTACAGGGCGCCCTCGACGTCCCGGGTCCACACGAACGTGCCGACCGGGTGACCGGCGAACCGCTCGACCCGGCGCGTGGTCGCCTCGTCGGGACCGCCGGCCAGACCGACGACCCCGTGCTGCAGGGCACGCTCGACCGCCGCCCCCGGCTCGGGCGACGGCATGGGTGCGCGCAGGACGGGGTCGACGGTGTCCACGGGTCAGGACGCCGGGTAGGGCTGCTCACGCAGGAGCCCGGACAGGTGCACCGCGTTCGCCACGGCGGTCCGCAGGGCGGTCGCGGTGGGGTCCGGCGTCTCGTCCAGGTCGCGGTAGTCGGTGCCCTGCATCGCCTCCCCGACCCAGTAGGTGCCGCCCTGGGCGGCGATCGTGAAGCCGATGTCGTTGAGCCCCTGGTAGAGGTCGGACGTCACCTTGTGCGCGCCGTCCTCGTTGCCGACGACCCCCACCAGCGCCACGCGGCCGAAGGCCACCGGGTTCCCGTCGTCGCGCTCCTCGGAGATCATCGCGTCCAGGCGCTCCAGCACCCGCTGGGCGACGCTCGACGGGTGGCCCAGCCAGATCGGGGTCGTCACGACCAGGATGTCGGCGGCCAGCACCTGGTCGTGCAGGGCCGGCCAGTCGTCGCCGTCGCCCATGTCGGTCTCGACACCCGGCGCGACGGAGTGGTCGACGACCCGGACCGCTTCGCCGGACACGCCGTGGTCGGACAGGGCGTCCAGGAACTGCTGGGCCAGCAGGTCGGTGCTCGAGGGCTCGGGCGACGGCTTCAGGGTGCAGTTGAGCACGAGGGCGGTGGGGGAGGGAGCCATGATGACGTCCTTTCGTCGGGTGTCAGGTCCAGGTCGGCCCGGTACCCGGGGCACCGCCGGCGAAACCCGCATGGCCGCGCCCCGGGCGGGTACCGGGCGGGTGATCCGACCCCACCCCGAGGAGCTGAGATGGACTCGCACCCGCACCCCGACGCGCCCGCCGACCCGGACACCGAGGCCAATCCGGTCACCCCGCCCAACCCTGCGGAGGACCCGCGGACCGTGCCGGAGCAGCCGGCACCGTCGCCACGCCCGGACCGCTAGAGGCGCAGGCAACCTGACGCCCGACCACTCGCTGTGGCATGACCGGTTCCGGACTACAATCCGTCGACAGGACTGAGCGACGAAGGAACGAACGCATGCCCGATGACGTGCAGCAGTGGGTGGCCGATCTCGCCAGGGACCTGGCCAACGCCCGCCGCATCGACGACGCCGCCGAGATCGTCGTGGCGGTGGCGTCCGACCTGGTCGGGACCGACCACGCCGGACTCACGCTGATCAATCCCGGCCGGCGGTTCGAGACCTTCGCGGCGACCCGTCGCAGCGTGGTGGAGGCGGACCACCTGCAGTACTCGCTGAAGGAGGGACCGTGTGTCGACGCGGCCACCGAGGCGAGGTCGTTCATCTCCCCTGACCTGGCGAACGACGAGCGATGGCCCACGTGGGGGCCGGCTGCGGTCGAGCTGGGCTTCCGCTCGATGCTCGCCGTCGACCTGTTCGCCCGCGAGCAGCGGATCGGCGCCATCAACCTCTACGGCGACGGTTCGCGTGACTTCGACGAAGCCGACCTGCGGGTTCTGCAGTCCGTCGCCCCGCACGCTGCCGCCGCGATCTCGTCGCTGCGCACCGAGGAGGGACTGATCGCCGCGCTCGACTCGCGCGTCATCATCGGGCAGGCGCAGGGCGTGCTCATGGAGCGCTACTCCGTCGACGCCGACCGGGCGTTCCAGATCCTGCGGCGGTTCTCGCAGTCGCTGAACGTCAAGCTGCGGGACGTGGCCGCTCGCATCGTCGACGGCACCCCGCTCGACGAGATGGACGTGCCGGAGATCCTCGGGTCCGGTGAGGACACGTCGGTGCCCTCCGGCAGCTGAGCCTCGGCCTGCCGGTAGACGGGCCGTGATCGCAAGGGAGCGCAGCGACCGTGAGGGCGAAGCCCGAGGCGACTCTCGCGTGAGGTTCGCCTCGCTTCGCTCACGCCCTCGTTCCTCGGGCTGGCGACCGCTGGGGCGTGGTCGCCAGGCCCGCATCCGTCATCAACTGCACCCGCATCCTCTGAGATGACCGGCGCCGCCGTTCGCCGTCCTGTCGGACGACCGTTGATGTCCCGTGGTGGGAGCGTCTGACGCTGCTCGTGGAGCAGGTGACCCAGCTGGTGGTCGACGGGGCCCGGGCATGACGACGGCCCGACGACGGTCGACCCTCGCAGACATCCGTGATACACCTTGGAACAGGAAGCGGTTGAGCAGCAGCCGTGGACACACCTCGCAGGAACAGGTGGACCATGAGCTGCTCCCACGTCCTGAACCCCTCGGTCACCGGATGACCGCGCTGTCGTACGACAGCATCACCGTGCCGACCGACGACGACGCCGTCGACGTCCCGACCTGGCGCGCCTACGCGCACGGTCTGGCGATGGCGACCCGGCTGGTCGGTATCGACACCGAGACCCGCGCCCAGGTCGTCTCCGACCTGGGGTCGCTGGTCCGCGAGATCGGTGCGCGCCGCCCCCGGCTCCGGATCGTCTCGGCGTACCTCGACGAGATCACCGCGGCGTTGCTCGCGGCTCCGTCGCCGCCGGACTCCGTGCTGGACCTGCTCGCCTCCAGGCCCACGACCGATCCGGACGGACCGCGTCGATTCCCCGACTCCCGCTTCTCCGGAGGTACGTGATGACCATCGAGCTGCCCGATCTCGTCGAGGTCGAGTACTACGCCGAGTCCCTGTTGGAGATCTCGTCCGACCTGTTGCGTCCCGCGGTGCGGATGACGCACTCCGTCCCGGACGCCGAGGAGGCGGTACGGAGCGCGTTCCGCACCGCCATCAAGCTGTTCGCGGCGGGGTTGCTGGACCGGGTCGACGACCCGCTGGCCTTCGCCGTCACCCTGGTGCGGCGCGAGACGATGGACGTGGTGGTCTCCAAGCCGGCCTGGGGTGAGCACCTGGTGGCGGCGGTCGGCGCCGCGACCGCGCAGGGGGTGTTGCCCCTCGAGCTGCGCGACCCGGCCCTGGCCACCTGGCGGGCGCTCGGCGAGCTGTCGCCGCGTCACGCCGCGGCCGTGACGCTGACGCGCGTCTACGGGTACTCCACCGAGCTGGCCGGCGAGGCGCTGGAGTGCTCGGCCGACGAGCTGTCCGCGTGGTACACCGCCGGGATGGACGGCCTCCGGACCGCCACCGCCGTGACCGACTCGGGGGCGGTCGCGGCGGTGGACTCCCTCGACGACCTGCGGATGGCGCTGCGCCACCACCAGTCGGTCGGCACGCTTTCCCAGCGCATCGAGGACGCCGTCGCCGACCAGGTCAAGCTGGTCCGCGAACGCCCGGAGGAGTCGTTGAGGCTGGCGACCGAGATCGGTGCGGACGCGGCTGCGGTGGCGTACTACGCGATGTCGATGCGGCGGCCGGCGTCGGCGATCGCGACCACGACGGGGAGCGACATCGTCGAGATCGCCCAGGCGATCACGGTGTGCGCGGCCGCCCTGCGGCGCACCGGCCGCGCCGTCGGCCCCCCGCTCGCCGACCGCGACTGACCAAGCCCACCGAGCCGCCCACCGAGAGCGCGACCTGTGTTCGCCAGCCCGAGGAACGAGGGCGTGAGCGGAGCGAGGCGAACTCACTCGAGTGTCGCCTCGGGCTTCGCCCTCACGGTCGCTGCGCTCCCTGGCGACCAGAGTGGTGGTTTCGAGGCTGCTCGTTCCTCGCAGCTCCTCAACCACCAAGAATGCGCGAGCACGTGTTCGCCAGTCCGAGCTTGCGAGGGCGTGAGCGCAGCGAGGCGAACCTTGCGCGAGTGTCGCCTCGGGCTCCGCCCTCACGGTCGCTCCGCTCCCTGGCGACCAGAGTGGTGGTTTCGAGGCTGCTCGTTCCTCGCAGCTCCTCAACCACCGAGAATGCGCGAGCAGGTGTTCGCCAGCCCGAGCTTGCGAGGGCGTGAGCGGAGCGACGCGAACTCACTCGAGTGTCGCCTCGGGCTTCGCCCTCGCGGGGTCGCGCAACCAAGCTCAGGCGTTGGGGCGGACCAGGGCCTCCTGAGCGACCATGCCGACCGCGGTGCCGCCGGTGTCGAACACCGTGGCGTTGATCAGCGCCCTCGCGCCGTACGCCATCGGTGTCGTGTGCTCGTAGAGCAGCCACTCGTCGGCCCGAGCCGGCCCGGCGAACCACAGCGTGTGGTCGAGCGACACCGCGTTCCAGAGGCGACCGAGCGTGTTCTCCTGCCCGACGCGGTGGCCGTGCGGCTCCACGGCGCTCGACATCAGCATCAGGTCGCTGGCGTAGGCGATGGCGGCCCGGTGGATGATCGGGTCGTCCGGGAGGGTCTCGACGGCGCGCATCCAGATGTTGCGGGCGGGCGACGCGGAGTGCGGTGACTGCGGGTCGTCGTCGGGTGCCACCCGGATCTCGATGGCCGAGAAGTTCTCCCAGAACTCGCCGAGCCCGCCGTCGGCCTCGGCCAGCACCTGCAGGTCGACGCTGTCCTCCGGCGGCAGCGCCCCCGGGTGCGGGCGGCTGTGGGCGATGCCGTCGATGTCCTGCGCCGACGAGATCGTCGAGCGGCACACCAGCCGGTCGCCCTGCCACGCGCTGACCTCGCGGATGGTGAACAGCCGGCCGTCGCGCAGCCGGTCGACCCGCAGCTCGACCGGCTCACCGGAGCGGCCCCCGCGCAGGAAGGTCGTGTGCACCGAGTGCACGAGCGACCCGGGCGGGTTGCTGAGCCCGGCCGCCATGACCGACTGCCCGACCAGCTGGCCGCCGAACAGCTGCGGCAGGGGCACGCCGTCGCTGTGCCCGAGCCACACGTCGTCGCCGTGCTCCTCCAGCTCGAACAGGTCGGTCAGGCCGACCGTCGCCTGGGTCACGACTCCGTGCTCGTCGCGGGCAGGCGACGAGGGGGTCGGGGGAAGAACCCGCTGGTGCGGGCGATGTAGTCCTCATAGGCCTGGCCGCGGCGACGCTTCATGCCGCGCTCCAGCACGGCCGCGCCGCTGTAGCTGACGAGCAGCTTGGTCATGACGATCGGCGAGACGATCGTGATCAGGCCGACCGGGCTGCCGAGCGCCAGCAGGAACAGTCCGACCCACACGCAGGCGTCGCCGAAGTAGTTGGGGTGGCGGGTGTACTTCCACAGGCCGCCGTCCATGACCTTGCCCTCGTTGGCGGGGTCGGCCTTGAACCGCTTGAGCTGCGCGTCGCCGACCGCCTCGAAGGTGAACCCGACCAGCCAGATGGCGATGCCGATGGAGCCGACGACGCCGATGGCCTGCGACTGGTACATGGCGAACTGCACGGGCACCGAGACCAGCAGGATCAGGAAGCCCTGTAGCCCGTAGATGCGGCGGATCAGGAACGGGATGAGCGCGCCCTTGCGCTGGCGCATCATCGACGTGTAGCGGCGGTCCTCGCCGTGGCCGCGGTTGCGGTTGCCGATGTAGAGGCCGAGTCGCAGACCCCACACCGAGGTGAGCGCCAGCACCACCAGGCGCCGGGCGTCGTCACCCTCGGACCCCATCGACATGAGGTACGAGACGACGGCGACCACGACGAAGCCGGGGCCCCAGAAGATGTCGATGATCGACTGGTTCTTGAGGCGGATGGCGGCGGCCATGATGACGCCGATGAACACCACCACGGCGGCCGCCGAGACGGCGAGGTTGAGGGCGAGGTCGCCCCAGGGGAAGTCGGACATGTGATTCCTGTTCGTCGGTGCCAGGTCAGGCGGGAGGGGTCAGGCGAGGTCGGCGGCCAGGTCCAGGAACGCGTCCTGGGCGTGGCCGTACCGGTGGTCGGGTCCGGAGCGGCTCGTGGCGAGCAGCTCGGCGAGGTCAGCGGGGGCGAGGGGGCCGTCGGGCAGGCGGACGGTGCCGTGCTCGACCGCGTCGGCCGAGCGGAGCCCGGTGCCGCCGGCCACGATCACCTCACCGTTGAGCGTGCAGGCGGGGTCGACCAGCGCGCCGACGACGGGCGCGACCAGCTCCGAGCGCATCGCGTCGGTGTGGGCCGGGTCCATGCCCTCCTGGGTCATCTGGGTGTGGGCGTAGGGCAGCAGCACGTTGGTGAGCACGCCGCGGCGCTCGCCCTCGGCGGCGACGGTGCGGGCCAGCGCGATCACGGCGCCCTTGCTGGCGGCGTAGGCCGAGACGGTGGGTTCGCCGTGCAGGCCGGCCGCCGACGCGATCATGACGATGCGACCGAACCCGGCCTCGCGCATGTGCGCCGACGCGGCGGCGGCCACCAGCGCGGTGCCGGTGACGTTGACGGCCATGACGTGCTCGAAGTTCTCGGCGGTGGTGCGGTGGAACATCTGCGGCGAGCTGATGCCGGCGCTGGTCACGCAGATGTCGAGCCGGCCGAAGGCGTCCAGGGCCGTGGCCACGAGGGCCGGCCCGGTGCCGTGGTCGGCGACGTCGCCGTGGTCGGCCACGGCGCGGCCCCCGGCGTCGGTGATCTCGCGGGCCACGTGGTCGGCGGCACTGAGCCCGTCGGCGTCGACGACGCGGTGGCGGTTGTTCACCACCACCGCGGCGCCGAGCTCGGCCAGGTGCAGGGCGAACGCGCGCCCGAGCCCCTTGCCGCCCCCGGTCACGACCGCGACCCGCCCGTCGAGGGCGAGAGCGGTCATGCCGGGATCCGTTCCACGAGCACCGCGACGCCGAGGCCGGCGGCCCCGCTGACGGCCGCGACCCCGTACCGTCCGTCGCGGCGCTCGAGCTCCTCCACGCAGCTGCCCACCAGGATCGCGCCGGTCGCGCCGAACGCATGGCCCATCGCCATGGTCCCCCCGTTCGGGTTCATCCGGTCGGGGCCGGCGTCGAGGTCGCGACGGAAGCGCAGGCAGAGCGCGGAGAAGGCTTCGGCGAACTCGAACACGTCGATGTCCGCGGGGGTCAGGCCGGCCCGGGCGATCACGGTCTCGACCGCGGTCTGACCGGCGGTGAGCATGAGCACGGGGTTGACCGAGGTCGACGCCGAGCCGATGATCCGGGCGCGGGGCGCCATGCCGTTGGCAGCGGCCTGCTCGGCGGTGCCGATCAGCAGCAGGGCGGCGCCGTCGGCCATGGCGGGCGAGGTGCCCACGGTGTGCAGGTGATCGATCGCGGGCACCCGGTCGTACGCGGCCAGCGCGATGGCGTCCTGCCCCGACGCACCCAGCTCGGCGAACGCCGGCGGCAGCGCGGCCAGACCCTCGGCGGTGGTGTCGGGGCGCACGAGCTCGTCGTGGTCGAGCCCGGGGGAGTCGTCGGTGGCCGGCAGCGGCACGAGCGAGCGGGCGAAGGCGCCATCGGTACGCGCGCGGGCGGCCTTCTGCTGGGTCTCCAGGCCGTAGGCGTCCAGCTCGTCGCGGCTGAAGCCCTCGATGGTGGCGTTGAGGTCGGCGGCGATGCCCATGTGCACCGAGCCGATCGTGCGGACGATCTCGGGGTCGTGCCACAGCGGGCCGCGGTCGACGAACATCGGCACGTGCGAGACGCTCTCGACCCCGCCGGCGACGGCCAGGCCCAGGTCGCCGCCGCGGATCCGGGCGGCGGTCTGGCCGACCGCGTCGACGCCCGACGCGCAGAACCGGTTGATCGTGCCGCCCGGCACGTCGTCACCCCAGCCGGCCAGCAGGGCGGCGGTGCGGGCGATGTTGCTGCCCTGCTCGTCGACCTGCGACGCGCAGCCCAGGGTGATGTCGTCGACCCGGCTCGGGTCGAGCGAGGTGCGCTCCACCAGGGCCTTCTGCAGGTGGACGACGAGGTCGAGCGGGCTGTGCGGGTACAGCGATCCGCGGGCACTGGCCTTGCCGCGCGGGGTCCGCACGTAGTCCAGCACGTAGGCGTCGGTCATGGGGTTCCTTAGTTCAACTGGTGGAGATACTCTGTTAGTTGTAGTACGGTCCGAAGCAAATGACAACCCCCGCCCCGGTGGCGGCACAGGAGTGGTGATGAACGACAACATCTGGGTCCTCGGCGGCTACCAGAGCGACTTCAGCCGCAACCTGACCCGCGAGGGTCTCGACATGGCCGACCTCGCGACCGAGGTCGTGAACGGCACGTTGGAGGCGTCCTCGCTGGGCGGCGGCGACATCGGCGTGGTGCACGTGGCCAACGCCTTCGGCCAGCTGTTCACCGGCCAGGGCCAGATGGGCGCGATGCCCGCGACCGTCCATCCCGACCTGTGGGGCGTGCCCGCCTCCCGCCACGAGGCCGCCTGCGCCTCCGGCAGCATCGCGGTGCTCGCCGCGATGGCCGACCTGCGGGCCGGCCACTACGACAGCGCGCTGGTCGTCGGCCTCGAGCTGGAGAAGACCGTGCCCGGCGACACCGCCGCCGCCCACCTGGGCGCTGCGGCGTGGATCGGTCACGAGGGCCAGGACGCGACGTTCATGTGGCCGTTCATGTTCAGCGAGATCGCCGACGAGTACGACGCCCGCTACGGCCTCGACGAGGTGCACCTGCGCGCGATCGCCCAGGTCAACTTCGCCAACGCCAGGCGCAACCCGCTGGCGCAGACCCGCGGCTGGGACGTGCCCGACCTCGTCGCCGGGTTCGGCGTCGACGACGCCACCAACCCGGTCGTCGAGGGCCGCATCCGCCGGTTCGACTGCAGCCAGGTGACCGACGGCGGCGCCGGCGTGGTGCTCGTCAACGACGCCTGGCTGCGTGACCACCCCGACGCGGTCGGCCGCGTCACCGCGGTGATCCGCGGGTGGGGCCACCGCACCGTCGGTCTCGGGCTCCAGCAGAAGTTCGACCGCGACGCCGAGAACCCCTACGTGCTGCCGCACCTGCGCCAGGCCGTGCAGGACGCGTTCGGTCGCGCCGGCACCGACCTCGACGGGCTCGACGCCCTCGAGACACACGACTGCTTCACGCCGAGCCAGTACCTGGCCATCGACCACATCGGCCTCACCGGTCCGGGTGAGTCGTGGAAGGCCATCGAGAACGGCGAGACCGAGATGGGCGGCACGCTGCCGATCAACCCCAGCGGCGGCCTGATCGGCGGCGGCCACCCGGTCGGCGCCAGCGGCGTGCGCATGCTGCTCGACGCGGCCAAGCAGGTCAGCGGCACCGCCGGCGACTACCAAGTCGAGGGCGCCACCACGGTCGGCACGCTCAACTTCGGCGGCAGCACGGCCACCACCGTCAGCCTCGTCGTCGGACAGGCGCCGGCGGCATGACCCTCATCCACCTCCCCCTGAAGGCGGTCCCCCATGGACGTTGACGTCGTCGGTCGCATCCTCTCCACGCTCCCCGAGGACGACGACCACCCCTACCGCACCGGTCCGTGGCAGCCGCAGACCACCGAGTGGAAGGCCGACGACCTCGAGGTCGTGCAGGGCGAGATCCCGGCCGACCTCGACGGCGTCTACCTGCGCAACACCGAGAACCCCGTGCACCCCTCGCTGAAGAACTACCACCCGTTCGACGGCGACGGCATGCTGCACGTCGTCGGGTTCCGCGACGGCTCCGCCTTCTACCGAAACCGGTTCATCCGCACCGACGGCCTGGCCGCCGAGGCCGAGGCCGGGGGCCCGCTGTGGGCCGGCTTGGCCGAGCCGCCGAAGCTCGCCCTGCGCGAGGACGGCTGGGGGTCGCGCACCCGCATGAAGGACGCGTCGAGCACCGACGTCATCGTGCACCGCGGCACCGCGCTCACCAGCTTCTACCAGTGCGGCGACCTGTACCGGGTCGACCCGATGAGCGCCGAGACCCTGGGCAAGGAGTCCTGGGGCGGCGCGTTCCCGTCCGACTGGGGCGTCTCGGCACACCCCAAGGTCGACGACCGCACCGGCGAGATGCTGTTCTTCAACTACAGCAAGGAGGCGCCGTACATGCACTACGGCGTCGTCGACGACACCAACACGCTCACTCACTACGTCGACGTGCCGCTGCCGGGCCCGCGCCTGCCGCACGACATGGCGTTCACCGAGAACTACGCGATCCTCAACGACTGCCCGCTGTTCTGGGACGAGGAGCTGTTGAAGAAGGACGCGCACGTGGCGCGGTTCCGCCCCGACCTGCCGACCCGGTTCGCCGTCATCCCCCGCAAGGGCGAGACCAAGGACATCCGCTGGTTCGA
Source organism: Aeromicrobium marinum DSM 15272 (assembly GCF_000160775.2). NCBI lineage: Bacteria > Bacillati > Actinomycetota > Actinomycetes > Propionibacteriales > Nocardioidaceae > Aeromicrobium > Aeromicrobium marinum. Next base: position 96,112 of record NZ_CM001024.1, read on the forward strand.
GGCCGAGTCGACCTACGTGCTGCACTTCGTCAACGCCTACGAGGACGGCGACGAGATCGTGCTCGACGGCTTCTTCCAGGCCGACCCGGAGCCGGCCGACAACGGCATGGGCGACCAGTGGCAGCGCGCCTTCCGGTTCCTGGCGCTCGACCGCATGCAGTCGCGGCTGCACCGGTGGCGGCTCAACCTCGTGACCGGTCTGGTCAAGGAGGAGCAGCTGAGCGACAGCATCACCGAGTTCGGTGTGATGAACGGCGCCTACACCGGTGGCGAGTACCGCTACGCCTACGCCGCCACCGGCAAGCCCTCGTGGTTCCTGTTCGACGGCCTGGTCAAGCACGACCTCAAGGACGGCACCGAGGAGCGGTTCGGCTTCGGCGACGGCGTCTACGGCAGCGAGACCGCCATGGCCCCGCGCATCGGCGCCACCGGTGAGGACGACGGCTACCTGATCACGCTCACGACCGACATGAACCAGGACGCCTCGTTCTGCGTCGTCCTCGATGCCGCCCGGGTGTCCGACGGTCCGGTGTGCACGTTGCGCCTGCCCGAGCGGATCTCCAGCGGCACACACGCCACGTGGGCGCCCGGTGCGGACCTGCGCCGCTGGCAGACCGCCGACACGGCCGCGGACGCGATCGGCCTGTGAGGTCCACTTCGTGACTCTCGACCTCGACGGCGGGTCGGCCGAGCTGGCGACCCACCCGACCCGGCTGGAGCCCGGCGCCACCAACGCGGTGGGCCGGATGCTCGGCCTGCTCGGCGACGAGTGGACCCTGCTGATCCTGCGGCAGGCGCTGCAGGGGGTGGGCCGGTTCGGGCAGCTGATGGACGCCCTGCCGATCTCCAACTCGGTGCTCACCGGCCGGCTCAACCTGCTCGTGCGCGAGGGCCTGCTGCGGCGGAACGTCTACCAGACCAACCCGCTGCGGGCCGAGTACGTCGTCACCCCCCGGAGCCGGGCCCTGTGGCCGTTCATGCTGGCCATCTGGGAGTGGGAGCGCCAGTGGGTGCAGGACCACGCCGACGGTCTGCCCGCCATGCACCACGACACCTGCGGGCACGACTTCTCGCCGCTGATGAGCTGCGGCGGGTGCGGCAAGGCCGTCGAGGCCAAGGACGTCGCCGCCGAGTGGGGCCCCAGCGGTGCGTGGTCGCGCTCGGTGCCGGAGTCGGCCACCCGCCGGCGTTCCGACGCCGAGGTCGTGCGGTCCACCGCCGGCCTGTTTCCAGAAACCATGATGATCTTCGGCAACCGGTGGGCCTCGGCCCTGCTGGGTGCGGCCTTCCGCGGCGTCACCCGGTTCTCGGACTTCGAGGCCAACCTGGCCGCCCCGCCGACCCTCGTGGCCGACCGGCTGCGCGCCTTCTGCGCCATCGGCGTGCTGTCGGCGACGCAGAACGACCGCCGCCCCGACTGGGTCGAGTACCGCCTGACCGCCAAGGGCCGCGCCTTCTACCCCGTCGTCGCCGCGTCGCTGCAGTGGGCTGAGGACTGGTTCGTCGCCCCCGAGGGCCCGGCCCTGGTGCAGGTGCACCGCGCGTGCGACGAGCCGTTCGTGGCGACGTTCCGTTGCGACCAGTGCCACGAGGTGCTGCACGGCCACGAGATCTCCATCGTCCCCCGCGAGGAGCCGGGCGACGACACCCCATCCCGTCGAGAGGACCCCCGATGAGCAACCACACCCTGGCCGACGTGATCCGCGCGAGCGCCGCCGCCCACCCCGACTCCGCCGCGATCGTCGGCGAGGGCCGCAGCGTCACCTACGCCGAGCTGTCCGACCGCTCCAGCGCGATCGCCGGCGGCCTGGTGGCGTGGGGCCTGCAGCCCGGCGACCGCGTCGCCTACCTGGCCCGCAACGCCACGGAGTACTGGGAACTGTTCTTCGCCACGGCCAAGGCCGGCCTGGCGGTCGTGCCGCTGAACTTCCGGCTGTCGGCCGACGAGGTCACCTGGATCCTGGGCGACTGCGAGCCCGCCGCGATCCTCGCCGAGGACCACCTGACGCACCTGCTGCCGGCCGACTGGGCCGGCCACAAGCTCGTGTTCAACCAGACCGGTGAGCCCGAGGCTCCCGAGGGCTGGGAGCCGTTCGAGCGGTGGCTCGCGGCGCAGCCGGTCGAGGACCCCAAGCGTGACCTCGGCGGCGACGCGCTCGCGTGCCTGATGTACTCCTCCGGCACCACCGGCCGGCCCAAGGGCGTGACCACCACGGTGGCCGGGTTCCTGTGGGCGGTCGACGCGTTCGGCGCGATGTTCGACGTGTCACCCGCCTCGGTGAGCCTCGTGCCCACGCCGTACTACCACATCGCCGCGGGCGGCTGGTCGCTCATCGCGCTGGCCGCGGGCGGCACGATCGTGCAGTTCACCGAGGTCACCCCGGCCAACATGCTGGGTCTGCTGGTGGGCCACAAGGCGACCCACGTGATCATGGTGCCGACGGTGATGCAGCTGTTCATCACCAGCCCGGAGGCGTCGGCCGCCGACTACTCCAGCGTCGAGCACGTCGTCTACGGCGGCTCCCCGATCTCCGAGACCGTGATGCTCGGCGCGCAGCGGGTGTTCGGCGCGCAGCTGTCGCAGAGCTATGGCCTCACCGAGACCATCGGCGTCACCACGTTCCTGCGGCCCGAGGACCACGTGGTCGGGCCCGACAGCAAGCTGCGCTCGGCCGGTCGTGCCGTGCCCGGGCTCGAGGTCGCCGTGATGGACCCCGACACCGGCGAGACCTGTGCCCCCGGCGTGGTGGGCGAGATCGTGACCCGCGGCCCCGGCGTGACGAAGGCCTACTGGCGCAACCCCGAGGCCACCGAGCAGGCGTTCTGGCCGGGCGGCTGGTTCCGCACCGGCGACGCCGGCTCGATGGACGAGCAGGGGTACGTGTTCCTCAAGGACCGCATCAAGGACCTGTTGATGAGCGGCGGCGAGAACATCTACCCCGCCGAGGTCGAGAACGCGATCATGGCGCACCCCGCGGTGCAGGAGGTCGCCGTCATCGGCGTGCCGTCCGAGAAGTGGGGCGAGACCCCGCTGGCGGTGGTGGTGCCGAAGCAGGGCGAGTCCGTCGACGCCGACGAGCTCATCGCCTTCACCCGTGAGCGGTTGGCGCACTTCAAGTGCCCGACGGCCGTCGAGGTGATCGAACAGCTGCCCCGGAACCCTTCCGGGAAGGTGCTCAAGCGTGAGCTGCGTGCTCCGTTCTGGGCTGGACACGACAGGAGTATCGGATGAAGCACGGAACGTTCCCCATCATTCGTCAGGTCATCATCGGCGCCGGTGACATGGAGGTCGCCAGCAAGGAGCTGCGCGAGGCCTTCGGGCTCGCGAAGGGCTTCGCCGACCCCCTGCTGGAGGACATCGGCATGGACGACGAGACCTTCCGGGTCGGCGCCGAGGTGCACCTGGAGCTGGTCGGCGCGCTGAAGCCCGAGGCCCCGATCGCCGCGTGGACCGCGAAGGTCGGCGGCGGTGGCGGCTACGGCCTGGCCATCCAGGTCAGCGACCTCGCGCCCTTCCTCGCCAACGCCGAGAAGCTCGGTGTCCGCAAGATCGAGGACCTCGAGGTCTACGGTCACCGCATCGTGCAGCTGCACCCGGCCGACCTCGGTCTGCTGATCGAGCTCGACGAGATTGCCGACCCGGGCAAGTGGTTCTGGGACGACGTCGACGCCGAGAAGTCCGAGAACCCGGTCATCGACGACGTGCTCGCGGTCGAGGTCAGCTCGGCCGATCCCGACGCCCAGGCGGCCAAGATGGCGGCCCTGTTCGGTGTCGAGCTGCAGTCGGTCGACGGCAGGCCCCAGATCTCCATCGGTGAGCGCACCATGCGGTTCGTCGCCGGCGACCAGAAGATGATGACCGGCTGCGACGTCCAGGTCGCATCGGGCGCCCAGCCCGCCGAGCGTTCGGTGACCGTCAGCGGAGTGACCTTCACCCTGGTGTGAGGCCCGACGCGAACCGCCGGCGACCGGTCACGGTCGCCGGCGGTTGTGTGTGCGGGCTATCAGTGAGCCTTCACGGTCAGTCGCCCTGATGGAGTGCGGCGAACACCGAATCGAGCACGGCCAACGATGCCTGCTGCGGACCGCCCACGTGGGGTGACGAGGTGCTCGCCAAGGCAAGTTCGAGTGCTGCCAGCGCGGCCAGTGCCTTGCCGATCTCGATACGGGGATGGCCCTGTTCGATGCGAATGACGGTGTCGCGCGAGATGTACGCCAGATCGGCCAGGTCGGCTTGGGTGAGTCCGCGCTCCCGACGGGAGTTGCGGACGAGGGTGCCGAGATCGGCTGGAGTGACGATGTCCACGGCTGGTTCCTCTGAAGTAGCAGTACTCCGACTTTCAAAAAAGTAGCAGTACTCCGACACGATCTGAACTTGCACCACGCCGACCGGTCTGTTCTCGCTAGGAGGGGCGAGCAGCGGCCGCAGTGAGCAGTTCCGCGACGAGGTCAAGGTCGTCAGCCGTGACATCCCCTCCACCGACCCGGTGAATCGACCGCAGTGCCTGCTGCTTCTTGCGGGCGAACCACAGGTCGACGTGGAGCGCGATGTCCTGAGCGATCGCCTCGTCGACGCCGCCGAGCTGAGCCAGCGCGACTGGCCTCGTGGCACTGTCGAACGTCAGACGCACGATGTCGAGCAGGTCGGTGCCTTGCTTGTCGGCCGATCGGTTCATCACCGCTTGGAGCTTCATGGCGACCAGCGGTCCAGGCTCGGCCACCGGGGTTGTCACCTCGACAGCATCGCCGCGTGTTCGCTCGACCACGATCGTCAGATCGGTCGCGGTGTCATGGGCCCAGGCGTGTGCTGAGGCGTGCAGTCGGTCGCCGGGATCATCGCTCGGCTGATCGAGTTCGACCTGCCGCACGGGGAGCACGTCTACCCTCACCTTCCCGTGCGCGGTAGGGAGAAGGACCGCCGACGGTTCAACAGCCTCCGTCCCGATGGCTGCTCTCAACACGTCGAGCTGCGGCGACCCACCCATCCGGCGGTCCACGACATCGAGGTCGACCGTCGCGCGGTAGGGGGTCAACAGACGGGACAGCACGGCCAGCCCACCGACAACGACCGGCGGCTGGCCGATGAGCGCGCGCACCTCGATCACACCCTGCACGACCGGTGCCATCGCTTCGCCGATGAAGCTCACCCGGCTACCAGACACGGGTCCACCTGCCGTCCGGCGTCCAGGCGTCCAGGATCTCGCGTCCGCGTCCGACATCTGTGGCGAGGTCGAGTGCGACGAACAGTGGATGGGCCAGCGGCCACTCAGTGGGGTTGGCGTCGAGGTCGACCCGCTGGCGAACCACCGCCGGAACGGGTGCCACCCGCAAGGTTGCTTGTCCTGTGGCCGACGCCGCCCCCAACAAGGTCTGGGCCCTGCGCAGGATGGCCGGGTCCTGCACGAAGAAGTCGAGAGGCTGCCCGGATCGGAACGCCACGGGTGCGCCGTAGGCGGCTGCGGCGGCCGAGTCCGTCAGGGCCCAGCCGGGGCCCTCGGCGACGTCGAGGCCCAGGCGAAGTGGTGCGGTCAAGGTCGAGTCGCCGGGCGCGGGGAGGGAGGCGAGGGGTGTGCGTTTCGTGGGCCAGCGGTCGGCCAGTTGCCAGAACAGGTCTGTGCCGATGGCCTGGTTGCTCTTGTCGGTCAGGCCGTCGCGACGGAGCGCGGCGAGGATCTCGGAGACGGTGCTCGGTGACCGTTCCAGCTCACGTGCGAGCTCTCGCACGGCATGGCGTCGCTCGGGCTGCATCAGGAGCGCTGTTGCGACCTCCAGGCCGGCCTTGCCTCCCAGTGCGTGGGAGCGCTCGGGTCGGTCGAGTGCGGGGTGGACTTCTGCGTCGATGACCAGCCGGTTCGTGCGGATCGCCAGGCGGCCTCGAAGGTCGAGGTAGCCGGCGTTGTTGCCTGTCAGGAGTTTGCGAGCGGCCTCGGTGACCCGGTCGGCGACCACCAGCAGAGTGCCGTCAGCCGGGGAATCGGCGATGAGTCGCAGGGCCGCGTCGTCGGTCACCAGTGCGCGGCGCTTTGCGTGAATGGCTTCAGCGAGACCATCCGGGTCGAGCACGAGATCTGCGACGCTCTCGGGCGCACCGACGGGCAGCCGGGCGTCAATCCCCAACTGCGCGAAGGCGTCGATCACGAGAGCTTCGGTGTCCATGACGTCATGGTCGCTGATGTTCGGTGTTCGGTCAATACCGAACACCGAACGTTGGGCATGATCCAGCAACTCGACGCCCTGACCTCGACCTGAGGTGAGCCAGCGTCAGGTCGCCCCGAGTGTCAGTGCTTGAAGGGGTTGAGGCTCCGGCCGAGCACGTACTGCGCGCGGAACGGCACCGGTCGCATGGCGTGCGAGATGACCTTGTTCACCGCGCCGGGCACGCACACGGGCTTGCCCTTGTTGACGGCGTCCCACCCCTCCCGCACGACGGCCTCGGGCTGCTGCCAGAGGATCGACGGCAGCGCGGAGGCGGAGTCCCGGGTGCCCATGACGTCATGGAACTCGCTGTGGGTGAACCCCGGGCACAGGGCGGTCACGTGCACGCCGTGCGGCATGAGCTCCATGTCGAGCGCCTGCGACATGGCCAGGACGTAGGTCTTGATGCCGGTGTAGAGCAGGCTCTCGCCGGGAGGGGCGAAGGCCGCGAGCGACGACAGGTTGACGATCCGGCCGTGGCCCCGTTCCTTCATGCCCGGCACCACGAGGTGCGCCAGCTGGGTCACGGCGGTCACCATGAGCTGGATCTCGCCGACCAGTCCGGACCACGGCGCGTCGGCGAAGGCCGTCGAGCTCGACATGCCGGCGTTGTTGATCAGGACGTCGACGGTCAGGCCCCGCTCGCCGATCGTGGTCATGAGCGCCTCGGGTGCGCCGGGGTCGGTGAGGTCGGCGGTCAGGACGGTGCAGGTGATGCCGTGCTCGGCGGTGAGGCGCTCGGCCAGCTCCTCGAGCCGTTCGGCGCGGCGTGCCACGACGATGAGGTCGTGACCCTCCGCGGCCAGGAGCTCGGCGAACGCAGCGCCGATGCCGGCTGACGCGCCGGTGACCAGGGCGTTGGGACGGGTCGTGGTCATGAGGTGGCTCCGGTTCCGGTGGGGTCGACGGGGACGTGGGTGCGCAGGAAGTCGATCTGGTCGGTGATGATCCGGTCGAACAGCGGCTCGACGTAGGGGTCGAAGTGCCCGCCTGGGTAGACCCGCACGGTCGGCTGCTGCATGCGGGCCGCGGTGGCCTCGGCGACGTGCCGTGGGGTGATGGCGTCGTCCTCGGCAATCTGCACCAGCGCGGGGCAGGTGACAGCGGAGGCGACGCGCTTCGGCGAGTACATCCCGATCTTCAGCACGATCCGCGCGGCCACGTGCTGGGGGTAGTCGCCCTCGGTGAGGCCGGACTCGGCGATCAGCCGGGCCATGCCGGGGGCGGCATCGGGGGTGGTCATGGCGGCCGTCCCGCCGGGCTCGGCGACGATGTCGGTGTAGACCGGCGGGCGGCCGGTCAGCGCGCGGACCTGGTCGCGGATGCCGGGGATGCCGACGCGCAGGCTGCTACGGACGCCGGTGGCGCGCACGGCGGCCGGGCCGCTCACGTGGGGCACCTGGGCGATGATCGCCGCGAGGGGCTCACCGGTGCCGGCCAGCCGGATCACGTGTCCTCCGGCGAACGAGGTGCCCCAGGCGACGACGCGCTCGGGGTCGACGCCCGGCAGGGTGCGGGCGAAGGCCAGCGCAGACTTCCAGTCCGCCAGCTGCATGCCGACGTCGAGCACCTGACGCGGTTCGCCGTCGCTGTCGCCGAAGCCGCGGTAGTCGAACGCCATCGCGACGTAGCCGGCCGCGGCGAACCGCTCGGCGTAGGTGTCGAGCCGCAGGGCGCGGACGCCACCGAAGCCGTGCGCCAGCACCACCACGGGAGCGCCGGGGACCGACGCCGTCGCGGGCCGGTAGACGCGGGCCGCGCACCGGACTCCCGTCGAGGTGAAGTGCTCCTCGGTCCAGGTGGGGGTCTCGCCGTCGAACGTCACAGGTTCTCCTTCTGTGGCCCGGGGGAGGGCTCTCTTGTCTGCCGATCTAGATCGTAGGTGGACTCTTGATTGGCAGTCAAGATACTGTGAGGCATGCCTCGCAACCGCCGCCCCGTCGACCGGGGAGAGAAGCTCGACGAGATCGTCGTCGCCGCTGCCGACCTGTTCACCGAGGTCGGCTTCGAGGAGAGCTCGATGGCCAAGGTCGCGGCGGCGGCCGGCGTCACACCGACGACGATCTACTGGTACTTCGCCGACAAGGACGCGCTGCTGGTCGCGGTGCTGGAGCGGCTGCTGACCGAGGCGCTGGAGGAGTCCGCGGCGCACGCCGACGACGCGTGGGTCGACCAGATGCTGTGGGCCGTCGAGCGACTCGAGCGCTACAGCAAGCTCGTCACGGTGGTGCACGCCCGCTGCGCCATCTCCCCGGTGATCGACGCGTGGCACAGCGACTTCCACTCCCTCATGGACACGCTGCTGGCGCACGGGCTGTCCCGGTCCGGGGTGGCGGCCGACGACCTGGAGGCGATGACCCGCATCAGCGTGTTCGTGGTGGAGGGGCTGCTCACCCACCCGCTCGAACCGGCCGAGCGCCGCAGCATCATCGAGGCGGTCAGCCGCCCCCGCTGAGCTGAACCGCACACCAGCGTCCCGTGAGCGCGTACGGTCGAGCGATGAACTTCTCTCGGCTCTCGACCCCTCAGCGCATCTCGGCCGCCTCGATCGGGGTGGTGGCGTTGGCAGCGTTCCTGCCGTGGGTCTCGATCTTCGGCGTCAGCGCCCTCGGCGTCGAGGGAGACGGCGTCATCACCTTGGTCGCGGCGGTCGCCGGCGCTGTCGTCCTGGCGATGACGACCGGGGTGATCGGCGAGCCGAAGACTCCGGGCACGCGGTCGGAGCTCGCACTGATCATCCTCGCGACGATCGTGGCGCTGATCGGTCTGGTCGACATGAACGGCGCCGCAGCGATGGGCCTCTACCTGACGCTCTTCGCCGGCATCGCCTGGGTCGTCGGCGCCGTCTGGCAGTTCAACCTGTCCAAGCAGTCCGCGGCTGGCACTGGCGAGACGGGGATCTAGAACAGTCGGCCGATAGCAGGGCGCGCGAAGGTCGGCGGTGGTGGCGGAATGGGCTGGAGCTTCGTGCGCGGGGCCGCGGACCTCTCGACGACCGCGCAGACCCGTGTCAGTCGGCTACGTGAGGGGTGATTGTTGCGAGAAGCTGCTCTGCCAAGGTCGCCGAGTCGGCCGCCAAGTCGACCGTGGCGAATCTGATTCGGTGACCCTGGATCACCACTTCTTCGTCGACCCGCTCGCCCACTACTGGATGCAGCATCAGCCCTTCTGACTTGGGGTCGGTCTCGGAGGCCTCCTGTGACATTAGGTAGGCGTAGATCTGGTAGATGTAGCCGCTTCTCAACTTGAGGTTGCCATACTGGTTCATCTTGGTGATCGTCGTGAACTTGGTGTCAATGACAACCCGTCGCCTGCCAGGGCCTGTGAGGTCATGGTGGACGAGTTCGATGTCGAGCTCCATGCCAGGAAGGATGGCCCCCATCCCCGAGGACATGAATGAGGTGTCCCACTTCAGCGGCGAGTTGTGATTCACCTTCCACCCTTGCGGCTCAAGGCGCAGCCGAAAGAAGCCCACGCACGCACGCTCGAACAGGACGCGAAGGTAGCGCTCGTCCATATCCGGCGCTGGCAGGAGTTTGCCGCCCTCATCTGTCGTGGGGATCGCGAGGCTTAGCAGCAGGTCGGCGGTTGCGATCATCTGTCGGTCACGCACAAGAAGTCGTTCGCGGTGCAAGCCTGGTACTCGGCTCAGCGGCGGGCACGGGCCACGCACGCCTGCAGCCTCGAGCTGGAGAGCGAGCGACCGGAAGCGCGGCTCATGGGGAACGAGCGTTGCAGCCCGCCAGAGCGCGGCCCTCGCTAGGCGGTTGGCCGGTGTGTCGGCGACGACCTCGTCGAAGGTGCAGTGCACCTGCCCGCGGCTCAGCAACTGGTGCCGCGCCGTCGGCAGAACGTCGATCCTGCCGCGGACCCTGGTCAAGGGCCGTGAAGTCCGTTGGAAGCCGACAGAAAGACCGGTGTGCAACCGCTGCGTGACGGCATCGGCGAGCATGCCTGCTACGAATGCTGGGAGGTCCTCGGGGTTGTCCTCGGCGGCCACCAGCCGCTGGCCGACTGCGCGGTAGAGGGATGAGGCGTAGAGCTGAAGTAGCCACACGTTCTTGATCGGGATCTTTGGAGTCACGATCCAACCAGTGCCTGACAGGAGCTTTCGGCGAGGTCGGGCCGGTCGAACCAGTACTCCTCCAGTAGCGGACGAACGTCAGTTTCCACGACACGCCGCCACCAAGCCGGCGTGTCTAGCCCGGTCTGGTCGAGTCGTACTGCCGGTGTGAAGTAACTGTGACCAACGCAGTACTGCCGCCCGAGTGCGGCGTCTTGAGTAATGCTCTCGTTGAGTGCGCCTAGCCGCTTGCCGTAAACCTCAAGCTGTTCTCGGTCGTAACCGAGCCCTGAAACGTGCTCGACCCAGTCGTCACCGAATTCCGGCTTGAGTTCGATAAAGGCGAACCGCCGCCGAAGCGCCATGTCCACGATGGCCAACGACCGGTCGGCGACGTTCATCGTGCCAATCACGTGAAGGTTCGATGGAACGAAGAACACCTCGTCCATACTCCGCGGGTAGGCCAGCCGCATCGCCTGTTCCAGAGATCGCTTGTCCGCCTCGAGCAACGTCAACAACTCGCCGAAAACCTGCGCCGGGTTGCCGCGGTTGATCTCCTCGATCACTAAGACGTAGTCGTGGTCCGGGTCCGCGCTTGCTTGCGCACACATGTCCAGGAATGGGCCGTCCGCGAGCTCGAGCCCTGTCGTTGAAGTCGGCCGCCACCCGCGAACAAAATCCTCGTAGGTGAGCGACGGATGAAACTGCAGTACCTGGACCCGCTTGCTGTTCCTCTGGTTGCAGAGCACCCAACCCAGCCGTCGGCCCAACCACGTCTTTCCAGTACCGGGGGGCCCCTGCAGGATGAAGTTCCTCTTGGACCGGAGCCGCTCAAGCATCGGTTCCAGTTCGGCCTCAGGGATGAAGCAGCCTTCGTCGCGAACTGACTCCAAGTCGTAGTTCTCACCATCGAGCACGTCGGTGTCAGTGATGATCGGATCATCGGGATCCGGGTTCGGGTCAGGTGCGGTCAAGGCGTTCCACGCTGCGTGAGAGAACTCCGGAAACGAGTTGAAGGGCGAGTCGGAGTCCGCGATCCAGGCCGCCAAGATCTCGGTGTTTGCCAGGAACTGCTCACCGTCGAGCTTGGCGCCGAGAGACAGCCGGGCGGCAAGCTCGGGAAAGTTCGCCTTCAGAAAAGTTGTGGTTGTGGAGTCGTAGGAGGCGAACGACCTTGGACGGATCCAGTAGATCGCGATCGACAACTTGCGCGCCCCGACCCCGGGACATCCGTCGAATGTGGTGACGAGGCGTTCACGCGTCGCCTCGTTGGCATCCGCCGCGTAGTCGATCGCTGCGCGTCCGAGTTCCCACAGCGCGTCGATGTCGTGCTCCCCGCGGTCCTTCTCCCAGGAAAAGAACCACGAGTTCAGGTTGTTGAGCACCGGCACACCGGCGAATGAAGTGGGGTACGGCGGTTCGACGCCAAACTCCTCTCCGTATGCCGAACCGATGAGCGCGCGCGCGTCGTTGCGGATGCCGCGGTTGAACGTGCCAAACACAGTGAACGGGTCAACGTCACGGATCGGGCCTCGGGAACCGTCAGTGCGCTGGTCTCCGCGCAGATACTTGAACAATTGTGAGCGCTGGGATGTCGTAGAAGCAGCCCAGATCTTGTCGAGGAGCGCTGTTCTGTCCTCGCGGAAGTTCATGAGCGCATCGGTGAGACGCGGGTAGAAGTCGGACCACGAGTAGTCCGGCTCCGTGTCCGGCTGGGGCGCTGCGAGGAGGTGTCCGATCTCATCCTCGCCGGTCGTGATCTTGAACAGGGTCGTCGCGGAACTGATCTCCTCCTGGGCTGCGTACGACAACTCGTCGCGTGCAACGCCCGTGCGGATCCACTCCACAGGCCGCCACTGCTTGTGCACGTCGCTCTCAGGACGGAACTCATACGGACCAGAGACGCGGCCGATGTTGAGCGTACTGGTCCGGCGATCCGGGGAGACCACGATGTCGCCCACCTTCACGGCGTGGACGAAGCGATACACCGTGCCAGCCTGATTGGGGATGCTGGCCTCGTCGACCTGAGGCATCCGCTCTGCCACTGCCGATTTGAAGGCGTCCCGAGTCGACTCGAGCTCCGACAAGTCGCCCAGCTCGTCCCAGCCAATCCGCACGGCGGCATCTGCCACCGGATCGACGCTGATCTGGTTGTTGTGGATGCCCCACGTGGTAGTCATGGTGAACAGCCTCGCGGAACCGGCGAGGATCCGATAGGCCCGAGTCTGCAAATTCGGCCTGCCGCAGGCCCGGCAAGCAGGTGGTCACGCGCGCCGGCGTTGCGTTCTGGTCCTGGTTCAGTAGAACATTCGCTACTCCCGACGGAAGGCGGTTGGGTCTGCCAACTCATTCCCAGCCAACCGGCCGGATTGCGAACTAGCCTGACCGTGTGTTTCCCACCCTGATTGCCATCGCCGCTCTCGGCGCGATAATCGTGGCCTCGTTCCTGTGGCAACGCTCCCGCCGAGCGGTTGGGGGGCAGCGACCGGCCAGGTTCTGGAACTCGAACGTCGAAGCAAGCCCACCCGCGTACCCGCCATCAGGACTTCTCGTCTCTGAGGCAGTACTACGCTCCGCGAACTCAGGCTCGGTCTCCGTCTGGGACGCACTTGAGGTGGCGGCGGTGCCGATCGCGGTGGAGTACCGCCCGGTGACTGAGGTCGAGATCAAGAGGTTCACCACGATGCCGATCAATGCGTCCGCCCAGCAGTCAGTTGCCGAGATCGTAAAGGCACTCGATCCGAAGAGTCCCACTCTCTACACCGTGGTGTTGCCCAAGGGGGCCAAACTGGTCAAGGCCGTCGGTCAGTCCGGTTTCCGAGGGTTCTCGCGAACGGGCGGAAAGACCGCGCAGGCCGTGTTGAAGCCGGTCGCTGTCGGTGGCGCCCTCGCCGTGAGTTGGCCAGTCTTCGCCGTGGCCGGCACGGTCATGGCCGTGGACATGGCGGCACAACGCGAGCTGCGGGCTCACCAGCGGAATGTTGAGGCGATACTCGGGCGGCAGGAGGAGAGAGACTATGTCGGTCGGATCACGGCTCAACGGTCGGCAGATGACCAACTAACGCGTGCCATCAGCCTCATGTTGGACGGCCGCAATCCGCACATGGAACTCGCTCTCAAAAGCTCCTACGACGAGTTCCATCGAGCACACGAGTCCTTGAAGAAGCACCAAGAGACTATCGAAATGCTTACCGAGCCCGACGGAAAAATTGACTACCGAAAGTTCGAGGCGAAGTTCGGCAAGACCGATGAGCTCGACCACTTCAGCCGAGATCTCAATCTGGCACGAGCAGCGGTTTCGATCAGGAGGAAAGCGCTCGTGGCGGACGCGGCGGCGGTATCCCTTCAAGACCCGAACAATCCATATTCGGCGATGCGCAGGTTCTTCGACTCCCAGGCTGGTCAGCTCACAGCGACAGAGACTCTCTTGGGCGACGTGACCGAGCGAATTGCGGCGATTCAGCTCAAGGGCGGCTGGTCAATCTCGAAGGCGCTGGCGAAGCAGGAGCGCATCCGCGCACTCGTGGCGCCGACGAACGTCGATGAGAGCGGGTTGCAGTTTGTTACGACGGCCGAGGGTGAGATTCTGCAGGTGATCGCGGTCGATCGCGACGACAGGACGGACGAGCAGATCGCCTTGGACTCGTAGCTCTTGGTTCGCAGTGACAGACGACTAAAGCGCGGGCACCGCAAAGGCCTACCTCTAGCCAATTTCTGCTTGGCGCCTATCGCGGTCGCAGCAGGCATGTCGCGTGCTCCGATTGTTCGCCTCGCAGCACCGATGCGTCTGCATCAGGACTGATCGATCATTCTCCGCGTGCTCGACACCGATTCTGTCTCGGCGCGTCAATACGGTGACCGCTGATCGCACCTGTGGTCGGATGGACACCTACCCACGGCACCTCGACTCCCAAGGACCCCATGAGCAATCTCGGCAACTTCATCTGGTCGATCGCCGACCAGTTGCGGGGCGTCTACAAGCCGCACCAGTACGGCAACGTCATTCTGCCGATGACGATCCTGCGGCGCTTGGACTGCATCATGGAGCCGACCCGCGACGAGGTCCGTGCCCTGACGGCCAAGCATGACAACCCGGGTGCGTTGGCGCTGCAGGTCAAGCGGGCCACCGGGCTGGGGTTCCACAACACGTCACAGTTCGACTTCGCCAGCCTGCTGGCCGATCCCGACGGCCTGCGCGCGAACCTGGTCGACTACCTGACGAAGTTCTCGGCCAACATCGACGTGTTCGAGCGGTTCAAGTTCGAGAACGAGATCGCCACCCTGGATGAGAAGAACCGCCTCTACCTGGTGGTGGAGAAGTTCGCCGAGGTCGACCTGCACCCCGACGTGGTGCCCAACGCCGCGATGGGTGACCTGTTCGAGGAGCTGATCCGCAAGTTCGCGGAGGCCTCGAACGAGGAGGCGGGCGAGCACTACACCCCGCGTGACGCGATCCGCCTGATGGTCGACCTCCTGTTCGCCGAGGAACAGGAAGGTCTGCTCGAGCCGGGCACGGTCCGGTCCATCTACGACCCCACCGCCGGCACCGGGGGCATGCTCTCGGTCGCTGAGGAGCGGCTGCTGGAGCGCAACTCCGACGCTCGCCTGACCCTGTACGGCCAGGAGCTGAACGACCAGTCGTACGCCATCTGCAAGTCCGACATGATCGCCAAGGGCCAGGACTCGTCCAACATCCGCCTCGGCGACACCCTCTCCGACGACCTGTTCGCCGGCCGTACCTTCGACTTCTGCATGTCCAACCCGCCCTACGGGGTGGACTGGAAGGCCGCCGAGAAGTCCGTCAAGGAAGAACGCGCCCGCGACGGCGAACACGGGCGCTTCGGGCCCGGCCTGCCGTCGGTGTCGGACGGCCAGATGCTGTTCCTGACCCACCTGGCCCACAAGATGCGCCCCGAGCACGAGGGCGGCGGACGGGTCGGCATCGTCCTCAACGGCTCCCCGCTGTTCAACGGCGCGGCCGGGTCGGGTCCGTCGGAGATCCGCCGCTGGCTGCTGGAGACCGATCTGGTCGAGGCGATCGTCGCGCTACCGACCGACATGTTCTTCAACACCGGCATCTCCACCTACATCTGGATCCTCGACAACACCAAACGCGCCGAACGCCGCGGCAAGGTGCAGCTCATCGACGCTAGCGGCATGGGCACCAAGATGCGCAAGAGCCTCGGCTCCAAGCGCAAGGAGATCGACACCACCAGCCGCGAACGAGTCCTTGCGCTGTACGACGCGTTCGACGAAGCCGACCCCGACCTGTCGAAGGTCTTCGACACCACCGAGTTCGGCTACTGGACCATCACCGTCGAACGCCCCCTGCTCGACGACAAAGGCGACCCGGTCACCGACCGGAAGGGCATTCGCAAGCCCGATTCGAAGAAGCGCGACACCGAGAACATCCCCTTCAACTACGGCGGCAACACCACCGGCGACCACGGACGCGACGCAACCATCAAGGCCTACTTTGACGCCGAAGTCCTGCCGCACGTTCCCGACGCGTGGATCGACCACAAGAAGACCAAGGTCGGCTACGAGATCCCCTTCACCCGCCACTTCTACACCTACGTCCCACCCCGCCCCCTTGCCGAGATCGACGCCGACCTCGAGAAGCAAGTCGCCAAGATCCTTGAGCTCCTGCGGGAGGTGGAGGGGTGAGCGTCCCGCTTGGCCGATTGGTCGAGATCAACCCGTCCGTTCCCGACTTTGCCGTCGATCCGGAGCGCGAGGTCACATTCGTTCCGCTCGAATGTGTTTGGCCCGACGGGCGAGGTGACTTTTCTCGGCGGGCCTCGGCCGGTTCGGTATCCAACGGCTACACCGTATTCAGCAATGGTGACGTCCTGCTCCCGAAGATCACTCCGACGTTCGAGGCCGGGAGGGTCGCTGTTGCTCACCTAGAGACCGAACTGGGCGCTGGCACGACCGAACTTCACGTGCTTCGCGCGCGGCCCGAGGTTGACCCACGCTTCGTGTCATACCTCTGTCGTAGCCAGCAGTTCTTGCAGGACGGTGCGACACGCCTCCAAGGGGTAGGGAACCTCAGACGAGTGCCGGCTGGCTTTCTGAGTAGGTACCCAGTCGAGGTCGTCGAATACTCGGAGCAGCGTGCCGTCGCCGACTACCTCGACCGTGAGACCGTCCGGATCGACACCCTCATCGATGAGCAGCAGCGACTGATGGAAGTTCTCCGCGAAAGGAGACGAGCGCTTCGAGCGTCTATCGTGAGCATCGCTCGAGGCTCCGGAGAGCCGACGGAGGAAACAGGACTGTTCTGGTGCCCTGAGATTCCGCCAACTTGGTCGGTGGTTCCGCTGACGTCGGTCGCAGAGCTTCGCAGCGGCCACACCCCAAGTCGAACTCGACCAGAGTTGTGGCTCGACTGCCAGACTCCGTGGATAACGCTGAACGACGTCGGCCGACTGTCCGAAAGTTCAGTCATTGCCAAGACGGTCAACCTGATCAGCGAAGCTGGAATCGCAGCTAGTTCTGCCCAAGTTCTGCCAGTGGGAACGGTTGTTCTTTCAAGAGACGCGACCATCGGGAGAAGCAGCATCATGGGAGTCCCGATGGCTACCTCCCAGCACTTTGCAGCATGGATCTGCGGCGATCGGCTACTGCCGGAGTACCTGTGGCTCCTATTCACTGGGGCTATGCAGCCGTACTTCGATTCGTTGACCAACGGGTCGACCCTCCGCACGATCGGTATGAGCATCATCGGCGGGTTCCGCATTCCTTTGCCTCCAGTCTCGGAACAAGTGCAGATCGTCCAAACGGCACGAGATCAAACCGGCAAGATCGACGAACTCATGGCCGAGACCGCGCGGTTCATCGAGTTGTCTCGCGAGAGACGGTCCGCGCTGATCACTGCTGCGGTGACTGGTCAGATCGATGTGCGGGGGGCTGCGTGATGGCGATCTACAACGAGATCGAGTTTGAGTCTGAGATCTGCCAGCACCTGGAGTCAGCCGGGTGGCTCTACTCGCCCACCGATGCCGGCTATGACGCGGAGCGGGCGCTGTTCCCCGAGGACGTGATCGGTTGGTTGGCTGACACCCAGCCTGACGAGCTGGCCAAGATCGTCAAGGCTGGTTCGCCGCAGGAGGCCCAGCAGACTGAACTGCTGCTGAACCGGTTGGTGAAGGTGCTGGACACCCCGTTGAGTAACGGTGGCGGTTCGCTGGCCGTGCTGCGCAACGGGTTCCAATCTGCGCCAGCGCGGTTCCAGATGAGTGAGCCGAAGCCGGAGAACACCAAGAACCCAGCCACCGTCGACCGGCACGACCAGGTGCGGTTGCGGGTGATGCGGCAGGTGCACTTCTCAACTGCCGACCGACGGTCGATCGATCTGGTGTTCTTCGTCAACGGCATCCCGGTGGCGACTGCTGAGTTAAAGACCGACTTCACCCAGTCCGTCGCCGACGCGATGGAGCAGTACCGCAAGGACCGGTTGCCGAAGGACAAGGGCACCGGCCGGGTGCAGCCGCTGCTGGGGTTCGGCAACCGGGCGCTGGTGCACTTTGCGGTCTCGAACGACCAGGTGTGGATGACCACCCGCCTGCAGGGCGACGACACGTTCTTCCTGCCGTTCAACATGGGCCACGACGGTGCCGCCGGGAACCCGCCCAACCCGAACGGGTCCGCCACCATTTACCTGTGGGAGCGGGTGCTGGAACGTGAGGCGTGGCTGAACATCCTGCACCGGTTCGTGCTCGTCGACGGTGACCGCATCGTGTTCCCGCGGTTCCACCAGTGGGAGGTCGTCACACAACTCGTTGCCGCCGCAGCAAGCGAGGGGCCCGGCCACCGGTACCTGATCCAGCACTCGGCTGGGTCGGGCAAGACCAACTCGATCTCGTGGACCGCACACCGGCTCGCGCGCCTGCAGGTCGACGACGCGCCGGTGTTCGATTCAGTCATCGTGGTCACGGACCGCAACGTGCTGGACTCCCAATTGCAGGCCGCGATCCGGCAGCTCGACAAGGGCACCGGATTCGTCGGCGCGATCGACGCCGACGCCGCTCGTCGTGCCGGTGGGTCGAAGTCGGGCCTGTTGGCGAAGATGCTGACCGACGGCAAGCGGATCATCGTCGTCACCATTCAGACGTTCCCGTTCGCGATGGCCGAGATCCGTGCGAACTCCGGTCTCAAGGGCAAGCGATTCGCCGTGATCGCTGACGAGGCGCACTCGTCGCAGTCGGGGCAGGTCGCGGCGAAACTGAAGGCGGTGCTGACTGCCGAGGAGCTGAAGGCTGTTGAGGACGGCGGTCAGATCGACATCGAGACCCACCTGGCCGCAGAAGCATCCGAGCGGGCGGCGAGTGAGAACATCTCGTACTTCGCGTTCACCGCGACACCGAAGGGCAAGACGCTTGACCTGTTCGGCCGCAAGCCCGACCCCGACGACCCGGACAGCAAGCCGCAGGCGTTCCACGTGTACTCGATGCAGCAGGCGATCGAGGAGGAGTTCATCCTCGACGTGCTGCACGGCTACCACTCCTACCGGAGCGTGTTCACGATCGCCGGCAAGGTTGAGGGCGCCGCGCAGGCCACCGAGGTCGACCAGTCCGAGGCCACCAAGCAGGTCATGAGGTGGGTGCGGATCAACCCGCAGACCATCGCGCAGAAGGCCGCGGTGATCGTGGAGCACTTCCACGAGAACGTCGCCCACGTGCTGGAGGGCAACGCCAAGGCGATGGTGGTGTCGGACTCGCGCAAAGCCGCCGTGCGGTACAAGTTCGAGATCGACCGATACCTGGCCACCCGCGCCGCGAAGGACCCCCGCTACGCCTACCGGACCCTGGTCGCGTTCTCAGGATCGGTCACCGACCCCGAGTACGGGCCCGACGACTTCACCGAGGCGAACCTCAACCCCGGTGTCGGCGACCTCGCCGCCACCTTCAACGGCGACGCCTACAAGGTGATGATCGTCGCGAACAAGTTCCAGACCGGGTTCGACCAGCAACTGCTGTGCGCGATGTATGTCGACCGGCAACTGTCCGGGGTGACCGCGGTGCAGACCCTCAGCCGGCTCAACCGCACCCACCGGCGCCCGTCGGGTCTGCGCAAGACCAAGAACGACGTGTTCGTACTCGACTTCGTCAACGAACCCGAGGAGATCCGCGCCGCGTTCGAGCCGTACTACAAGACCGCGTTCCTCGAGACCTCGACCGACCCCAACCTCGTCTACGACATCGCCACCAAGCTCGACCAAGCCGCGATCTTCACTGACGCCGAGGTCGACCAGGTCGCCGAACTGTGGGTGACGGGTAAGGGCAACAACGCCCTGTCCGCTGCAATGGCGCCCGCGGCCAAGCGGTTCGGCGAGCGCTACCGGTCAGCGACCCTCGACGACGACACCGCCGCCCGCGACGAACTCGACATGTTCCGAAAGGACGTCGGCACGTTCGTGCGGGTCTACGACTTCATGAGCCAGATCGTCGACTACGGCGACGCGCACCTGGAGAAGCGCGTCATCTTCCTGCGGATGCTCGAACGCCTCATCAAGAACACCGAACGAACCGTCCCGATCGTCGCCACAACGTTAGGTGCGCTCAGGACGTCTTGATATTCATCTCGGGTGATCCTGGCGGGGTATCTGTGTTGCAGGAGGCAGCCGAAGCGGCCAGCCTGACGCTGCTGGCCCTGCCAGCTCCGTCCCTTCGGCAATTCCGTCCGTCGGGGGAGAGGCCCTTCGCGGACGCGGTTCGGGTCGGGCTCTTTGCGCGAGATCTTTACGACCTACGATCCCCCGTCGTGCGCGGCGGCGACTTCTTCGGGCGGTCGGTGCTGCTGCGACAACTTGAACGGAACATCACTCAAGGACAGACGCACGTAGCGCTCTTCGGCCTACGGAAGATCGGGAAGACCTCATTCCTCTTCCGGCTGCGAGAGGCCTTGCGCAACCGTGAAGCCGGCCTTATCGCCCAAGCAGACCTCCAGCGGTCGAACGCAATCAACCCATCAGCAGACTATTTGCTGTGGCACTTGGGTGAGTCATTGTGGGATGGGAATCGCCGAGTGCGTGGCGTCAGCGATCTCAAGCTGTTCGGCCGCTACGAGACCTATTCTGAGGTGCCAGACCGGGCCAGCGTGTTCGAACTCTTTGATCACGACTTGCGGACGGTCCACGATCGAATTGGTCTGCCCGTCATCATTATGCTTGATGAGATCGAGCGGATGTTTCCTAGTTCAGAGGACTCGGTATGGCGTAAGGACTTCGTACGATTCTGGCAACTTTTGCGAGGTTTTGATCAGGAGCGACCAGGAATCCTCCGCTTCGTTATTTCGGGTACGAACCCGCAATGCGTTGAGAGCCATGCGATCTTCGGTGAAGACAATCCCATCTACAGCTACTTCTCTACGACCTACTTGGGACCTCTCAGCGAGCTTGAAGCACAGGAACTGTTGGGCACCTACGGTGCGCGGATGGGCCTTGAATGGAAGAGCTCAGTGATTGCCCGCGTGTTTGACGACACGGGCGGACACCCCGCGCTCCTGAGGACGTTCGCATCGATGGTGCATCGAAATAGCCACCCGAGGCATGGCTCGGTATCTCCCGCTCTAGAGGAAGCACGGGATACATCGGCGCGCTTCTTGACCGAGCAGGGCCCCTTGCTAGCCCAGATTGTTGCGATTCTCGAGGACCAGTACGCCGACGAGTTTGAGATTTTGCGGACGCTCGCGCTAGGCAAAGTGCATGAGTTTCGAGATATGGCCAGGGCATTCCCTGAGGACACCGCTCACCTGATCGGATATGGACTTTGCGGTCAACCAGACGAGACGACCCGGGTCACCTCACAGCTGCTCCAGACCTACCTTCAACGTCGTGAGAGTTCTGCCCGGCCCGGAGTCGACTCGGGGTCGACGGCAGCAAACATTGTGGGGCAGGTGGTAGACGGCCGATATCGGGTTGAATCGCTGATCTCTGCTGACGGTGGTTTCGCTAACGTCTATCGGGCTGCCAGCTTGGATCAACAGGAGGGCACCCCCTCCGCGGTGGCGCTCAAGGTACTCAAGAACGGACGACTCTCAGTTCTTGAACGAGAGGTCGAAGTTCTTCGGGGATTCGAGCATAAGAACATCGTTCAGTTCGTTGACTCAGGCCGACTGGAAAGCGGGGCGGTGTACCTCGCGATGGAGTATCTCGAAGGGCCCACACTCCGTGCGTACTGCGAAGCTGCGACTCGTCCGTCGGAGCAGCGGTTGATGTCGTGGACGACGGCGCTCATGGGAGCCTTGGTTCATATGCACCCGAAGGAGACTCAACGACGTCGACTTCGTGCAGAGTCGGGGTCGGAGGAGTCAATTCAGGTTCTGCTCGAATCCCGCTACGGCTACGTGCACCGCGACATCAAACCTGAGAACGTTATTGTGACAAAGCGCGGCCCAGTGCTGGTGGACTTCAACATCTCCTCACGAGTTAGCGTCGCCGTTGAAACTGTCAGCGCAACTCCGGGGTACCTACCACCTGAGCTCATAGGCACCTCTTGGTCTCCGAGGGTGGACATCCATCAACTCGGAGTGACACTGCTCCAGGCAGCTGCGGGCGAGTCGCTTGTCGGAGACAACATGGACGATCTGGTTCTCGTCATGCGTTCGAGTGTCTCGCCGAAGACTGCGCAACTTCTGGAGCGGCTTCTCGACACGGGACCGAGCGGCTATCAGACTGCGTTCACTGCTCACCGTGACGCGCAACGAATCTTGGATCAACTCTAAAGCCTGCTGTGCCGGATCGGTCAGGCCACTGCACTGGAGACTCTTCGCAACTTCTCGGCGTCTTCGGCGCCGGAGTAGGGGCCGCCGCGCAGATCTGTAACATTCCTAGTCGGCAAATCGCGCACCAGCGTCGGAGAGGAACTCGTCGTGGCAGTCGAGCAAGTAAAAGCGGCGAGATCTGTGACCTCAGACGAGTTGAAGGCGGTTGCGAAAGCGACTCAAGGAGAGTCGAACCACTTTCGCATCCAAGAGTTCGAAAGCGGCGGGACCCTAGGCCTTAGTTTCGACTCAAGTCAGAGCCCCGCTGACCTGTCCCGAGTTCCCCGGACACCGATGTTGGAGCGAGAATCGCTTCACGAGAGGAGTCTGGATGCCTGCAGCAAAGCCCGAGGAGTTCCGTCGCAGGGCGGTGGAGTTGGCGCGGTCCGGTGACAAGCCGGTGGCGCAGATCGCGAAGGACTTGGGGATCAGCGAGTCCGGTCTTCGCCGGTGGATGGCGCAGGCCGAGGTCGAGAACGGTGAGCGTCCCGGTTTGAGCAAGGACGAGCGGTCCGAGCTGGTGCGTCTTCGTCGTGAGAATCGTGTTCAGGCGATGGAGATCGAGATCCTGAAGCGGGCGTCGGCGTACTTCGCCAAGGAGAACGTCCTCCCAAAATAGGGTTCCGGCTGGTCCACGAGCTCGCCGCGGATGGCTTTGCCGTCGCGGTGATCTGCCGGGTCCTGGGTGTCTCGACGTCGGGCTACTACGAGTGGCGCAGCCGGCCGCCATCGGCGCGTGATGTCGCCGACGCGCACCTGCTGAACGTCATCCGCGAGATCCATGCCGCGTCGCGGCAGACCTACGGGGTCCGGCGGGTCCACGCCGAACTGCGCCTGGGCCGCCAGATCCGGTGCAGTCGCGGCCGGGTCGAACGGCTCATGGTCCTGGGCGGCCTGCAGGGTGTTCACCGCCGCAAATGGCGCCACGCAGGTGGCCGGTCGCCGGCGGTGTTCGAGGACCACGTCAGACGCGAGTTCGTTGCTGATGCGCCCGACAAGCTGTGGGTCACCGACATCACCCAACACAGAACCGTCGAAGGGTGGGTCTACTGCGCTGCGGTGATCGACGTCTACTCCCGCCGATGCGTCGGGTGGTCGATCGCCGATCACCTGCGCACCGAGTTGGTCGTCGACGCGATCGACATGGCCAGATGGCGTCGCAAGCCGTTGCCGGGAACGGTGGTCCACTCCGACCGCGGAACCCAGTTCACGTCCTGGCTGTTCGGCAACCGGCTCCGCGAGGCCGGACTGATGGGATCGATGGGCAAGGTCGCCTGCGCCTACGACAACTCCCTCATGGAGTCGTTCTTCGGCTCGATGCAGATCGAACTGCTCGACCGCCGGAACTGGTCAACCCGCGCCGAGCTGGCCAACGGGATCTTCGAGTGGATCGAAGCGTTCTACAACCCGACCCGCCGCCACTCGAGCCTGGACTACCTCAGCCCAATCGAGTACGAAACCCTTCACACCGCCACCGACCAAGCGGCATGATCAACACACAAGAACCGTCCGGGAAACCCGGGACAGGTCACGCGAGTGTCATCGTTGCAACTGGCCACGTCCCCGGTGCCAGCAGCATGCGCCTGCGGTTCGCCGGGGGCGCTCGAAAGTCTATGGCGATATCTGGTCTTCATCGCGACGCGACGCTGATCGTCGAGGCACGGCAAGACCACACGTCCGAGAGGCCCTGCGTTCGTGTTGAGGCTTCCGTCCTTGGCACGGTGATCGTAGATTCAGCGGAAGCAGTGCGACTGGAGCTGGAAGCTGGCTTCAGAGGCAACCTAGTGCTGCGCGCGGGCGGGCTAGAAGTCTCGATGGAAGGCGAGTGTGTCGGGGTGCTGCACGTCGAGGATGGCTCGGCGGAGGTTGCTGAGCCATCCATTCTCGGGGGGCTATTCGAGACGGTTTACGTCAGCGGCCGCCTCGGCCTGGCGGACGCAGGCCGAGATGCGGAAATTGACCGCCTTGTAGTTGAGGGAAAGGCTGAGCTTTTCGTCGGTAGTTCGAGGGGTGTCATTAAGTCCATCGTTCCCTCGGGTGATCGCGCCGAGCTTTGGATTTCGCCGACGACGGGAACCGGTCGGGATGCAAGCTCCAACCCCGCGGCCAAACTCGGCGTGGCCAGTATCGCTCGTCTGGAACTTCGCTCCAAGCATGAGTGCGCGATAGGAGTGTCAGTGAGTGCTACCGACGTATCCGTCGTGGGGCAGATTGCATTTCAACTCGGGATTGGTGCGACTGCTCGCGGAGTTGAGTTCCGATCGTTTGGGCAGGGCGGCCCGACCTTGTCGGTCGGCCGTCGTGCGGTAGTAGCCGATGTCAGGGGCGAGGTCACGCTCGGAAAGTGCAGCGGGGCGACCATCGATGGGATGCCAGGAAAAGGGTTTCGGATCGCCGCAGTTGCAGCTGCCTCGGGTAGTGGAGGAAGCCACCCCGGCCCTCTCGCCGAGTCGCTGCTGTCGAACTTCACTGTCCCGCGAGGTGTAGACGGACGGAGCATCTTGAATGCGATGGATGACGCCCATCGCCTTGAGCCAGTGACCTCAGACCTGCCCGGCTGGGAGCTTAGGTGGGATTTCACCAGACCCCAGTCGGCAGCCGATCAGCGCGACCTTCGACTCGATGCGGAGCTTCTTCGCAAGCTCCAAGAGCTATCTAGGGAGAAGGGGGCTTCCGGCTCAGCGAGGACAAAGGTCGGATGGTGCGCTCAGCGCCTGAGGCACCGCGTGACATCCGGGCGGGTGGAGCGCTTCTGGCTAGGTCTCTACCGATGTCTCGGGTACGGAGAGCGACCTGGGCCCGCGTTCGCGACTTGGCTCGTGCTCTCCTTAGTTCTTGCTTTCGCCCTTGCGTCTCCGGGAGGCTGGGATATCAGCAACCTCAGCGGCGGGCTGAGGCTGTGGTTCGACCGTGCCATCGGCCCGGTCGGGTCCCTGCTCGGTACAGGTTTAGGCGGCGAGGCGAGCGCCGGTCTGTATCTCATGCGTGCTCTCACTGCGGTACCGCTTGTGGTGGGTGCGCTTTCGCTGCGCAACTACGTACGAAGCCCAGTGTGATGAATATGGCCCGGCGCGAGGTATAGGTCGGTCACCCGCGGTCTCCCCATGGGTCAAGATCCCACCGCCACCGAATTTATGCTTGGACTGGAGATCACTGGATCTCCAGTCCACTCACGACCCTAGTCCGCAGGCTCGGGCTGCGGAACTCGGCGCACTACCCGAACCGCGACCGCAACTCCGTCTTCAGCAGCTTCCCGCTCGCATTCAACGGCAGCGCCTCCACGAACGCCACCGCGGTCGGGCACTTGAAGTGCGCCATGCGTTCGCGGGCCCACTCGATCAGCTCGGCCTCGGTGACGGTCTGACCCGGCACTGCGACGACGACCGCGAGGGGTGACTCGCCCCAGCGCTCCGAGGGCACGCCGACGACCGCGACCTGGGCCACGGCCGGGTGGCCGGTGAGCACGCTCTCGATCTCCGCCGGGTACACGTTCTCGCCGCCGGACACGATCATGTCCTTCAGGCGGTCGTGCAGGTACAGGTAGCCGTCCTCGTCGAACGAGCCGCCGTCGCCTGAACGCAGCCACCCGTCGGGCGTGATGCTCGCATCGGTCGCGCCCGGGTTGCGCCAGTAGCGCTTCATCACGTGGCCGCCGCCGATCAGCACCTCGCCACGCTGACCCGCCGGCAGGTCCTCCAACGTCTCGGGGTCCACGATGCGCACCGGCACGTTGGGCATCGGGCGGCCCACCGACCGCAGCCGGTGAGTGGTCGAGCCGTCCGTCGCGTGGTCCTCGGGCGACAGCATCGTGACGCCGCCGGTCGACTCGGTCAGGCCGTAGCTCTGCAGGAATTTGCAGCCCATCACGGCCGTGGCCTCCCGCAGCACCGACTCGGGCATGGGGGCTGCGCCGTAGATCATGTAGCGCAGGTGCGACCAGTCGGCCTCGTGCACCTCCGGCAGCGACATGAGGAACTGGATGACCGTCGGCACCGCCACCGCGTGGGTCACCCGGTCCTCCTGCAGGATCCGGCACAGGTCGGCCGGCGACGTGGGGTTGCGCAGCAGCAGTGCGCCACCGTTGAGATTGGTGACCAGCGCCAGGCCCAGGCCCGACACGTGGAAGAACGGCACCGGCGCCAACGCCACCGCCGTGGTGTCCAGCTCGAGCAGGTAGTGCATCGCCGCCAGCGCCTGACCCAGGTTCGGGCCGGTGAGCTCGATGCCCTTGGGGCGGCCGGTGGTGCCGGAGCTGTAGAACATCAGCGCCGTGTCGTCGGGCCCGCGGCGGTAGCCGGGGTCGGTGTCGTCCACGCCGTCGAGCCAGGCGTCGTAGCTGCGGCTGTGCGGGCCGTCGTCCACCGTCACCACGGTGTGCACGCTCGCAACCGCGGCGGCCACCTCGGCCAGCCGCTCCTGCTCGGCGCCCAGCACCACCACGGCCGGTTCGCCGTCACCCAGGATGTAGTCGACCTCGGCCGGGGCCAGGCGGAAGTTGAGTGCCGTGGGGATCGCGCCCATCTTCGACGCGCCGTACATGACCGCGAGGAACGACGGTGCGTTCTCGCCGATGTACGACACCCGGTCGCCGGCCACCACGCCGTCGCGCAGCAACGCCTGCGCCACCCGGTTGGCCTCCAGGTCCAGCTCGCGGAACGAGGTGGTGCCGGTCGGCGTGATCACCGCGGGCAGGTCCGGTGTCGCGGCCGCGCGCTTGCGCAGGATGTCGGCCAGGTCCTCCACCCGGGTTCCGTCGGCATGCAACGAGTAGTGCGGGTCCTTGTACTCCGGCGGCGTCGGCACGCTCACAGCCTGAGCAAGAGAATCGGTCACTGGGCACCTCCGAGGTGGAACGGGGCGAACACCGGCGGCTCGAAGATGCCGGCCGGGGCGGCGACCACGTGCTCGATCGCGCGCAGGGCCGGGCCCGCGGTGATGTACTGGCCGGCCGTGGTGCGCACGCCCGGCTCGTCGGGCTCGACCATGTTGAGCGTCACGACCATCTCGGGCTTGCCGAAGAAGTGGATCGTCCACTCGTCGCGGCCGGCGTAGTCCGGCAGGTCGGGCTCCATGGTCCAGATGATCGCCAGGGTGAGGAACGGCTTGCCGCCCACCATCGCGTGCCAGCGCCACTCGGTGCTGCCCACGGTGCCGGCGGCGATGTGGCCCGCGGCGACCTCCAGGTCGCGGCTGGCGGGCACGACCCGGTGGTCGGGCACGACCTCGTCGTACGTGACCCCCATGCGCTCGCACATGAACGCGATCGTCTCCAGGTACAGCGACGCGTAGAGCGTGGGCAGCGGGCCCGAGCCGTCGAGCTTGGCCGGGTCCGAGCCCATGCCCATCACGGTGAACGCGAAGTCCGGGTCGGGCATCGAGCGGGCGTCGAGCACCTCGTCGATCGTGATGCGGTCCAGGGTCACCGACGCCCCGGTGAGGCCCAGGGCCAGCCGCTCGCCGATGATGCCGGGGCTGACGCCGATGCCGAACAGGGTGCTGTCTCCCGCGTGGCAGGCGTCGAGGAACATCTGCTCGCGCTCGGGGCCGTGCGCGCGGGGGAAGTGCTGGCCCGCGGTGGTGATGACGTTGATGCCCTCGCGCAGCAGGCGCAGCAGGTCGTGGTCGTGCTTCTCGTACGGCACCTGCAGGCGGGGGGCGTGCATGACGACCTGCGGACGGGTGGCGATCAGCTCGTCGAGGTCGCGGGTGGCGGTGACGCCGGTGGGGTCGCGGCGGGCGATGTCGCCGGCGTCGCGGCCCACCTTCTTGTCGCCGTAGACGTACAGGCCCACCAGCTCGAGATCCGGCCGGTCGATGACGCCGCGCAGGATCGTCTTGCCCACCGCGCCGGTCGCCCACTGGGCGACGCGAAGGGGAGCGGTCATGCCTTCGTGCTCAGCTCGGACATGAACAGCAGCTTGCCGAGGCCGCGCTCGTAGCGGACCGGGTCCATCGCCATCCGGGCGCGGGACTCCACGGCCATCTTGTCGGTGTCGGCGGTCCACTCGCCGCGCTCCATGGCCTTCAGGCCGGCCACGGCGATGTCGCGCGGGGCCTCCTTCTTGCCGTCCACGTGCGCGGCCATGCGGGTGTCGACCGAGCCGACGATCAGCGAGGTGACGCTGATGCCCATCGGCTCCAGCTCGGCCCGGGCGATGCCGCCCAGGTACAGCGCGGCGGCCTTGGCGGGGGAGTAGCCACCCATGAACGCGGTCGGCGCGAGGGCCGCGACCGAGAGCACGTTGACGATCGAGCCGCCGCCGTTGCCGGCGATCACGGGCGCGAACGCGCGGGTCGTCATGAGCGGACCGAAGTAGTTGACCTCCATCTCGCGCCGGGCGGCGTCGGGGTCGTCGGTCATCACGAGGCGGGTGTTGGCGTGCAGGCCGGCGTTGTTGATCAGCACGTTCGCGTCGGCGCAGCTGGCAGCAGCGGCGGCGATGTCGTCGGGGCTGGTGACCTCGAGGCGCACGATGTCGGCGCCGGTGGCGCGCAGCTCGTCGGTCACGTCGTCGGGGTCACGCACGCCGGCGTAGACCTTCGCGGCCCCTCGGGCCAGCGCCTCCTGCACGAAGCCGAGGCCGATGCCGCGGTTGGCGCCGGTCACCACCACGCGGGCGCCCTCGACGCGTGCCCCTTTGAGCGTGCTCATGCGTTCTCGCCGAAGGAGCGGTAGACGAGGTCGTCGGGGAACTTCTTGCTCTTCACCAGGTTCGACGGGTCGGTCAGCAGGCCGTAGACCCAGCCCTCGGAACGCTCCATGTCGTGGTTCCAGTCCCAGCGCAGCGCGCGGTGGCGCAGGCCCCAGCGGCCGTCGACCTTCTCGAGGTCGTCGAGCAGACGGGCGCCGCACAGCGAGTCGCCCACCGTGCCCTCGGGCGTGCGCACGCGGGCGAAGGCCAGCACGTACGACTCGGCCTGGGCGCGGTCGCCGTCGAGCTCGATGAGGATGTTGGTGGTCACGTGGCTCGACACGCCCTTGGGGTGCGAGAGCGCCTCGGCGACCGAGTCGATGTAGTCGTCGGCGGTGCCGGTGAACACGCCGCCGTGGTCCTCGGTGGCACCCGGCAGGTAGCAGGCGCGGGCCGTCTCGACGTCGCCGCGGTCGACCGCGCGCATGTAGCGGACCAGCAGCTCGGAGATCTCCTGCTTGTCCAGCAGGGCCGCGAGTCGTGCGTCGATCGTGGGGGGCGAGGTGGTGGTCACGGCGCGGTGTCCTTCCGGTCGGGGAGGGGGTCGCCGTCGTTGACGACTCACTCTGGTTACTGTAGTAATGTGTATCACATTGTTAACTGAAGTGTCATCGGGTGGGAGCGGTCGATCCGCCACCCGAGCGGCCGCCCACGAGGCGCCCACTTCACCCGTACCGGACCACCACAGGGAGACGCGATGACGATGGCCAGGGGACTGCATCCGGCCGACAAGGTCGAGGACTACTGCGCCAAGGGATGGTGGTCCGACGAGACCGTCGACCAGCTGTTCGCGCAGCAGGTGGCCGCTCGCGGCGACGAGCTGGCGGTGGTCGACCCGGCCAACCGCGCCGCCCTCAGCGGTGCCGCACCGCGCCGGCTCACGTGGTCCGAGCTGGACGCGGAGTCCACCCACCTGGCCGCGCGGCTGCTCAACCTGGGCCTGCGCCGCGGCGACGTGCTGGGCGTGCAGGTGCCCAACACCATCGAGCTGGTCGAGGCCTACGTGGCTGCGTGGATGATCGGCGTGATCGTGTCGCCGCTGCCCATGCAGTACCGCGAGCGCGAGATCGTCGGCATGGCCAACCAGGCCGAGTTCGCCGCCTACCTCACCGTCGCGAGCTTCGGCGACCGCTCCCCGGTGACCGAGGTGCACGAGGCCCGCGAGCAGATGCCCTCGCTGCGCACCGTGATCGCCTTCGGCCCGGCCGAGGAGGCCGCCGGTGGCCTCCCCGACGGCGTGCTGCACCTGGCGCCCACCCCGGTCGCGGCCGACGACCGGGCCGCCGTCGAGGCGCACGTGGCCGCCGACCCCAACGACCCCAACGACTGCCTGACCATCTGCTGGACCTCGGGCACCGAGAGCGAGCCCAAGGGCGTGCCGCGCTGCCACTACGACTGGATCGCGGTCAGCTGGGCCACCGTCGAGCTGCCGTCCATCACCAGCGACGACGTGCTGCTCAACCCGTTCCCCATGGTCAACATGGCAGGCATCAACGGCATGTTCCTGCCGTGGCTGCGCACCGGCTGCGTGCTGGTGCAGCACCACCCGTTCGACCTGATGACCTTCCTGCAGCAGATCGCCGTCGAGCGGGTCACCTACACCGTCGCCCCGCCCGCGCTGCTGTGGACGCTGCTGCACAACGAGGCCCTGCTGGCCAAGGCCGACCTGAGCAGCCTGACCCGGGTCGGGTCCGGCTCGGTGCCGCTGCAGCCGGTGATGGTGCGCGGCTGGCAGGAGAAGTTCGGCATCGGCGTCATCAACTTCTTCGGCTCCAACGAGGGCATCGGTCTGCTGTCGGGCCCCGAGGACTTCCCCGACCCGGACGAGCGGGCGCAGTTCTTCCCCCGCTACGGCACCCCCGGCGTGAAGTGGTCGGGCCGGATCTCGGAGTGGATGCACGTGCGCCTGGTCGACGTCGTCACCGGCGAGGACATCACCGAGCCCGGCCACAGCGGCGAGCTGCGCATCAGCGGCCCGTCGGTGTTCGCCGGCTACCTCAACGGCGACCAGCGACCCAGCCCGTTCGACGAGCAGGGGTACCTCAAGACCGGCGACCTGTTCGAGATCGCCGGCGACAAGAACCAGTACCTGCACTACCTCGACCGGGCCAAGGACCTGATCATCCGGGGCGGCATGAACATCGCGCCCGTGGAGCTGGAGGGGCTGATCGGCGACCACCCGGCCGTGGTCGACGTGGCCGTGATCGGCGACCCCGACGAGGTGCTGGGCGAGCGGATCGCCGCCATCGTCACCCTCGCGCCCGACGCCGAGCTGACGCTCGAGGAGCTGGTCGAGTTCCTGCGGGGCAAGAAGATCGCCTCGTTCAAGCTGCCCGAACGGCTGGAGGTGCGCGACGAGATGCCGCGCAACCCGGTCGGCAAGATCCTCAAGCGCGAGCTGCGCTCGAGCCACCCCGAAGGAGCCTCCGCATGACCATGACCGACGACCAGAAGATCGACCTCGCCCACCGCATGTTCGCCAAGTGGGACACCCTCGACTGGGACGGCGTGGTCGACCTGTTCGCCGACGACGGCGTGCTCCACAGCGTCATGGGCGAGCCGGTCGTCGGCCGTGCCGCGATCGCCGAGCGGATGGGCATCCTGGGCGCCAAGGCCGAGCGGCTCAAGCTGCACATCAAGACCATCGGCGTCATCGACGGCCGGGTGTTCGTGGAGCGCGTCGACGACTTCGACTACGACGGCCACCACGCCGAGGTGCCGGTGGTCGGCATCATGCGGATGGCCGACGACAAGGTGACGGAGTGGCTGGAGTACTACGACCGGCCCACCCTGCTGGCCGGCATGGGCATCAAGCCCAGCGAGGACTTCGCGCACTGACCCGCGGGTGGGCCGGGCCTACGCGTTGAAGTCCGGCTCGGTCCACCAGGGGAAGGCATCCGGTGCGTTGCCCGGCATGGTGCCGGGGAACTGTGGCGGGCGCTTCTCGAGGAATGACGTGACGCCCTCGACGACGTCGGCCGACCGGCCGAGCTCGAGGTTGAGTGCGGTGTCGACGCGGTGCGCGTCCATCGGGTGGCTCGAGCCGCTGAACCGCCAGAGCATCTGCCGGATCATGCCGACCGCCACGGGTGAGGTGTTGTCGGCGATTTCGCGGGCGAGTTCGTAGGCGGCGGGCAGCAGGTCGTCGGGGGCATGGATGCTGCGCACCAGTCCGGCCTCCTTGGCCTCGACCGCCGAGACGGTGCGACCGGTGAACATCCACTCCGCGGCCGTGCTGATGCCGACCCGGCGGGGCAGGAACCACGTCGATGCCGCCTCGGGCACGATGCCGCGCTTGGCGAACACGAACGCGAACCGTGCCTTCTCCGACGCCAGCACCATGTCGATCGGCAGCAGCATCGTGGCCCCGAGGCCGGCGGCGATGCCGTTGACCGCCGCGATCACGGGCTTGGTGCAGCGGAAGATCTGCAGCGTGATGAGTCCGCCCTCGTCACGGAACGGCTCGTCGCTGTCGGGGCGGTCCTGGGAGTCCAGCGCG
Source organism: Aeromicrobium marinum DSM 15272 (assembly GCF_000160775.2). NCBI lineage: Bacteria > Bacillati > Actinomycetota > Actinomycetes > Propionibacteriales > Nocardioidaceae > Aeromicrobium > Aeromicrobium marinum. The sequence goes on from NZ_CM001024.1 coordinate 128,327, forward strand.
CCGGCGCCCTCGCTCAGGTCGGCGCCCACGCTGTAGGCCTTGCCGCGGCCGGTGATCACCACGACCCGCACGTCGGGGTCGGCGTCGGCGTCGGCGAACACCGCGGCCAGGTCGGCGCACATCTGCAGCGTGATGCTGTTGAGCTGCTCGGGCCGGTCGAGCTCGATCGTCATCACGTGGTCCTCGACCCGCGTGGCGAGGGTGGAGTAGGTCATGGGGTCTCCTCGGGGTCGGGCAGGTCAGGCGGGGGCGAGGGCCAGGCCCGCGAAGCGCTCGTGGGCGGCACGGTACTCCTGCTCGAGCCGGTCGACGACGACTGCGACGGGCTCGATCGCGCGGATCGTCTGCAGGCCCTGGCCGGCGGCCCAGATGTCCTTCCAGCGGCCGGCGGGGCTCTGCCCGGAGTCGTAGTTGCGGGCCTCCGGCGCCACGAGGTTGTCGGGGTCCAGGCCGTTGGCCACCAGGCTGGGGCGCAGCCACGAGGCGTCGGTGCCGGTGATGCCCGAACTGACGATCAGGTCCTCGGGGCCGTGGTCGACGACCATCTGCTTGTAGGCCTCGGGGGCCAGACTCTCGGTGGTCACCAGGAACCGGGTGCCCATGTAGACGAGGTCGGCGCCCGCGGCGATCGCCCCGGCCACGCCGTAGCCGTCGCTGATGCCGCCGCCGACGGTGATGATGCCGTCGAAGAACTCGCGCACCGCCGAGACGAACGCGAACGGTGAGAGGTGGCCGGTGTGGCCGCCGGCACCGCTGGACACGCACGCGAGGCCGTCGACACCGAGCGCCACCGCCTTGCGGGCCAGGGTCAGGTTGACCACGTCGGCGATGACGATGCCGCCGTAGCCGTGGACGGTCTCCATGACGGGGGCGGGGGAACCGAGCGCGGTGATGACGATCGGCGGCTGGTGCTCGGCCACGAGGCGCAGGTCGTCGGCCAGGCGGGTGTTGGTGCGGTGGGTGACCAGGTTGACCGCCCACGGAGCCACCGGGCTGCTGGCCGAGCTCGGGGTGGCGCGCAGGCCGTCGCCGATCGTGCCCATCCAGGTGTCGAGCTCCTCGGCGGTCCGGCAGTTGGGGGCCGGGAACGCGCCGACCACGCCGGAGGTGCACGCCGCGACGACGAGTTCGGGCCCGGAGATGAGGAACATGGGCGCGGCCACGACGGGCAGGCGGAGGGGACTGGGCAGGCTCGGGCTCATCAGGTTCTTCCTACGAGGTGGCGGGTCGGGTCGGGCCCTCGAGCCCGGAGAACTGTGGGGGACGGCGTTCCATGAAGCTGGCGACGCCCTCGCGGAAGTCCGCCGACGCCAGGAAGTCGTCGACGATCGCGTCGGTCTCGGCGACGGCGGTCGCGAGGGTGCGCTCGCGGGTGGTCCACAGCCGGCCCTTGATCTGCGCCATCGACTGTGGCGAGCAGTGGTCGGCCAGGTCGCGGGCGATCGCGGTCGCGCGGGCGAGCGGGTCGTCGGCGGTCTCGGTGACCACTCCGTGCCGGGCCGCCTCGGCGCCGTCGAAGGTGCGGCCGGTGAGCAGCAGGTCATGGGCCACGCCGGCGCCGACGATGCGCTCCAGCAGCCACTCGGCGCCGTGCATCGCGGGCAGGCCGCGGCGCGCGAAGGCGGTCGAGAAGCGGGCGGTCGGTGCGGCGACCCGCAGGTCGCACATCAGCGCCTGTGCCAGGCCGACCCCGGCGCACGGGCCCTCGATAGCCGCGACGAGCGGCTTGGGAACCGTGGAGGGGAACCACTCCGGCTGCTCGATCTCGTCGGCCAGCGGGTTGGTGGTGCCGGTCTCGGTGTAGGTGGTGAGGGCCGCGGTGTCGGCGCCCGGGCAGAAGGAGCCGCCCGCGCCGGTCACCACGATCGCGCGGACCTCAGGATCCTCCCAGCAGGTCTGCAGCGCCCCGAAGTAGCCGGCCTGCATGCCGACGGTCCAGGCGTTGCGGCGCTCGGGCCGGTGCAGCGTCACGGTGGCGACGCCGTCGGTGACCTCGAGCAGGACGGGCTGGTCGTCACTCATGCGATGTCACTGCTGCTGTTGAAGTGAGCCACGGAGCGAAGCGACTGGCCAGTCGTGCTGGTCATCCGGTGCTCCTTCGTGTGGCCTGTCCGCATGGACACGTAGTGGTCTGACACCCATGGTGCCCGGCCGGGGACCAAAAGTACAGTCACTTGCTATCTTGTAGTTATGTGTCGACTCCACTAGTCTGGCGACATCCTGCGCCGTCAGGGACGCAGGCAGAACCGATGGCATGATGACGCGAGTCGGTGCGGAAGGCAGGTCATGGTGAGGCTGTTCCCCGAGGCTGCGGTCGACGACTGGATCACGCAGGGCTGGTGGTCCGGTCGGACCTGGCTCGACGCGCTGGCCGACCACCGGGTGCACCGCCCCGACCACCCCTCGCTGGTCGATCCGCCGAACCGCGCCACGTTCCTGCACGGTGAGCCACGGCGGCTCACGTGGGCCGAGGTCGGTGACCAGGTCGACCGGATCTCGCGGGTGCTGTTCGCGCACGGCATCCGGCGCGACGACGTCGTCGGCGTGCAGCTGCCCAACTCCGTCGAGCTGCCGATGGTGCTGTTGGCGGTCGCCCGACTCGGCGCGATCGTCACCCCCTTCCCGGTGCAGTACCGCCGGCACGAGCTGGGCGGCATGGGGGAGGCGGCCGGCCTGGTCGCGTTCGTCACCGCCGCCCGGGCGGTCGGCCGGGACCTCGCTGCCGAGGCGGTCGAGCTGTCGGGAGACCTGCCGATGCTGCGTACCGTACTGGCGTTCGGTCCCGACGTGCCCGCCGGTGTCGTGGGCCTCGACGCCGAGGCCGCCGACGCGCACGGCGACTCCGCCGATCTGGAGGAGCATCTCGACTCCTTCGATCCCCACCCCAACGACTGCGCGACCCTGGTGTGGACCTCCGGCACCGAGGGCAGGCCCAAGGGCGTGCCGCGGGCCCACGGCGACTGGGCTGTGCTCGGGCAGGCGTGCGCGGAGGCGCCGCGGCTGACCGGCGACGACGTGCTGCTCAACCCCTTCCCGATGGTCAACGGCGGCGGGCTGGCCGGCATGTTCATGCCCTGGCTGACGCTCGGCGCGACCCTGGCCCAGCACCACCCGTTCGACCTCGCCGTGTTCGTCGAGCAGATCGAGTCCGAGCGGGTCACCTACACGTGCGCGCCACCGCTGGTGCTCGACACCCTGGTGGCCGACGACGAGCAGTTCACCCGGCACGACCTGTCGAGCCTGCGGGCCGTGGGCTCGGGGTCGGCCCCGCTGTCGGGCTGGATGATCTCGCGGTGGGAGGCCGACCACGGGGTCGAGGTGCTCAACCTGTTCGGCTCCAACGAGGGCGGTGTGCTGTTCGCCGATCCCGAGACGGTGCCCGACCCGACCCGCCGCGGGCGGTTCTTCCCCCGCTACGGCAACCCCGACATGCCCTACCGGGTCGCGGTGGCGCGGGCGATGTCAGCGCGCCTGGTCAGCATCGACGACGGCACCGACATCACCGAGCCCGGTCGAGCCGGCGAGCTGCGACTCAAGGGCCCGACGATCTTCTCCGGCTACTGGCAGCAGGGTCGGCACGGGTTCGACGACGACGGCTGGTTCTGCACCGGCGACGTGTTCGAGATCAGCGCCGACGACCCCGACTTCCTCACCCACGTCGACCGCGCGAAGGACCTGATCATCCGCGGCGGCTACAAGATCTCGGCCGCCGAGGTCGAGGGGCTGCTGATCTCGCACCCCGGCGTGGCCGAGGTCGCCGCCACCGCGATGCCCGACGAGCGGGTGGGCGAGAAGGTCTGCGTGTGGGTGGTGCCGCGCGACCCTGCCGAGCCGCCCACCCTGGCCGAGCTGATCGACCACGTGACCGCGCAGGGGGTCGCCACGTTCAAGCGGCCCGAACGGCTCGAGGTCGTCGACGCCCTGCCCCGCAACCCCGTCGGCAAGATCCTCAAGCGCGAGCTGCGCGAGCGGCTCGCCGTCCCGACCCACCAGGAGTGACCATGGCCCACCTGCCCCGCATCCGCCAGGCCGTCGTGCTGGTGCCTGACCTCGACGAGGCGATCGGCGCCGCCCGCGAGACGTTCGGCTTCACCACCGGTACCCGCGACGTCGAGTCCATGGCCGACCTCGGCTTCGAGCACGAGGTCTGCTCGTTCGCCGACACGTTCCTCGAGATCTGCGCCCCGCTGTCGGCCGACTCCGCGTCGGGCCGGCTGGTGGAGCGGCGTGGCTCGCTCGGCTACATGCTGGTCGTGCAGGTCGACGACCTCGACGCGGCGGTCGAGCGGGCGGCGGCGATCGAGGTGCAGCCGCTGTTCGCCCAGCCCTTCGAGGGCAACCAGATCTCGCAGTGGCACCCCAAGGCCCTGGGCACGCTGGCCGAGCTCGACCAGATCGAGCCGGCCGACAGCTGGCACTTCGCGCCGCGCATCTTCGAGGCGTCGTGCACCGACGTGGCACGTGACATCGTGGGCGCCGAGCTGGCCGTCGACGACCCGGCGGTGATGGCGCAGCGATGGTCGACCGTGCTCGATGTGGCGCTCACCGACGCCACGACGCTGCATCTGTCGGGCACCGAGCTGCGGTTCGTGGCTGCGTCGGACACTTCGACCGGGCTGGTGGCTGTCGATGTCGCCGCGACCGACCCGGCCCGTGCGGGGGAGGCGGTCGAGCTGTTCGGTGTGGAGTTCCGGTTCGTGGCCGGGGCGCCGGCATGAGCGAGTTCGTGCACTACGCCGTCGAGGACGGCATCGGCGTCATCACGATCGACCGGCCGGCCAAGCGCAACGCCCTCAGCTACGCGATGCTCGACGCGATCCGCGCCCACACGGCGGCGGCCGAGGCCGATGAGGGCGTCAAGGCGATCGTGCTGACGGGGGTGCCCGGGCAGTTCTGTGCCGGCACCGACCTCACCGAGCTGCACGACGTCGAGCCCGGCACCGATCCTGCTGAGCGCACGCAGCACACCGACGGCCGGCACTGGTTCCTGGCGGACTGCGCCAAGCCGGTGATCGCGGCCGTCGACGGGCCGGCGGCCGGTCTGGGGGTCGAGCTGGCGACCCAGTGCGACTTCCGGATCGCGTCGACCGCGGCCCGGTTCTCGTGGATCTTCGTGCAGCGTGGGCTGGTGCCCGACACGGGCGCGGGCACGTGGCTGCTGCCGTCGCTGGTGGGCCCGCAGATGGCCAAGCGGCTGGTGTTCTCCGGCGACTTCATCGACGCCGCGGAGGCTCTGCGCATCGGATTCGTGCTCGACGTGGTGGAGCCGGGCGACCTGGCTGCCGCGGCTCGTGACTTGGCGGCGCGGGTGTCGAGCGGGTCACCCTTCGCGACCGAGCGGGTCAAGCGGCTGATCAACGGTGCTGGTGCGCGCACGCGCGACGAGCACCTGGTGGAGCACGTGGCCGCGATGACGGAGTGCCAGCTGTCGGACGACCACCGCGAGGGAGTCGCCGCCTTCCTCGAGAAGCGCCCGGCAGTCTTCACCGGCCACTGACCCGCTCCGTTCGCCAGGGAGCGGAGCGACCGTGAGGGCGAGGAACGAGCCCGAGGCGGACACCTGCGTCAGGTTCGCCTCGCTGCAGGGGAAGTCGCTGGCGAACGGGCCTGTGTTCGCCAGGGAGCGCAGCGACCGTGAGGGCGAGGAACGAGCCCGAGGCGGACACTCGGGTGAGGTTCGCCTCGCTGCGCTCACGCCCTCGCAAGCTCGGGCTGGCGAACGATCGCCAGGGAGCGCAGCGACCGTGAGGGCGAGGAACGAGCCCGAGGCGGACCCGCGGCAGCCTGTGGACAGAGGTGAGCACTCGCCGCGCCATGTGTCGCAGCATGCGGGATGCCTTTCACGTACATCCTTCTGTGCTCTGACAAGACCTTCTACACGGGCAGCACCAGAGACCTGATCGTCCGACTTCGCCAACACCGTGAGGGTGAGGGTGCCGAGTACACGAAGCGACGACGACCGGTGAAGCTCGTCTACTACGAGGAGCACGAGCACGTCGCCCACGCGTTCTGGCGGGAGAAGAAGATCCAGGGCTGGACCCACGGGAAGAAGCGGATGCTGGTGCGCGACGGCCCCGGGGTGAAGGTGGAGGACGACTCGGATCTCTTCGGTACCGGGTAGCGATGGGTTCGGCTCGCTTCGCGAGCACGCGTTCGCCAGGGAGCGGAGCGACCGTGAGGGCGAGGTACGAGCCCGAGGCGGACACTCGGGTGGGGTTCGCCTCGCTGCGCTCACGCCCTCGTTCCTCGGGCTGGCGAACGCGTGGTCGGGTGGGGTTCGCCTCGCTGCGCGAGCATGCGGTCGCCAGGGAGCGGAGCGACCGTGAGGGCGAGGTACGAGCCCGAGGCGGACACCTGCGTCAGGTTCGCCTCGCTTCGCTCACGCCCTCGTTCCTCGGGCTGGCGAACGTGCGGCGGTGCGGTCCCAGATGTGGCCGGACGCGGTGGCCCGGCGGAGCTCGGACTTCTGCACCCGCAGCGTCTGTGTGCGGGGCAGCTCGGCCACGATCTCCACATAGCGGGGCACCATGTGGCGGGGGACCCGGTCGGTGAGGAACTCGACCAGGTCGGCCGGGTCCAGTGCGCCCGCAGGCGTCTCGACCACCACGATCTTGATCTCGTCCTCGATCTCGTCCGCCGGGACCGCGACGGCCGCGCACTCGGCCACGGCAGGGTGCTGCAGCACCTCGGCCTCCACCTCGAAGGACGAGATGTTCTCGCCGCGTCGCCGGATGGTGTCCTTCATCCGGTCGACGAAGAAGTACCGGCCGGACTCGTCGAGGGTGAAGGCGTCGCCGGTGTGGAACCAGCCGTTGCGCCACGCGGCGGCCGTCGCCTCCGGCAGGTGCAGGTAGCCGGGCGTGACGGTCCACGGCACCGCGGTGCGCACCACCAGCTCGCCGACCTCGCCCACGGGCACCTCGTGGTCGTGCTCGTCGACCAGTCGCGCCTCGTAGTACGGGAAGTCGGTGCGCAGCCGGCCGCACGACCGCGGGTCGTCGATGCCCCAGTCGGTCGACGCGAACGGCACGCTGATCTCGGTCATGTTGTAGGCCGTCCACGTGCGGGTGCCGAACCGCAGCTCGAACTCGTGGTGCCGCGGCGTGACCGGCGCCATCAGGACATTCGTCAGGGTTGTGTCGGCGTCGTCGGGCCGAGGCCCTGCCGACAGCAGGAAGTCCGCCATCGCCCCCACCAGCACGGTGGACCGGATGCCGAAACGACGTACGTCCGACCAGAACTCCGTCAGGCTGAAGACCGGTCGGACGACCAGCTGACCGCGGGTGAGCGCCATGGTGGAGAACGCGCCCTTCGACACCACGTGACTCGGTGATCCGGTCGCGTAGAAGCGGTCCTCTCCGTCGCGGGTCGCGAACCGCACCGTGGGCACGGCACCCGCGCGCAGCTGCGCCCACGGGACCACGACCCCCTTCGACGGTCCCGTGGTGCCGGAGGTGAACAGCACCGAGGCCACGTCGTGGGGAGCGGGGGGCACCAGCTCGACCGGGTGGTCGGCGGCAGCGGCGAGCAGGTCGTCACGAACCGACGTCCGCCACCGCGGGTCGGGCTCCACCCGGTCGGCGCCGACGACGACCACGTGACGCAGGTCGGGCAGGTCGTCGGTGAGTCCGATGACCCGGTCGACCGCATCGACGTGGACGACGAGCACCTCGACCCGGGCCGAGCGCAGCACGTGGTGCAGCACCCCTCCTCGCAGGTCGACGTTGATGGCCACCTCGTGGGCGTGCAGCCACGCGATGCCCAGCCATGCCGCGTAGTGCTCGGGCGAGTTGGGCAGCATCGACCCGACGGCGGTGCCGGCGGACACGCCGTCGCGGTCGAGGGCCCGGGCCCAGGCCAGCGCCGTGAGGTGCAGGTCGGCGTAGGTCATCTCCGCGCCGGCGGTGTCGCGCAGGAAGACCTCGTCGGGACTCGTGGAGGCCCGGTGGGCGATCAGCTCCGGGGCCGTCATACCGTCGAGATCCTCGGCGTCCGGACGCGACGCGGGTGTCGTCATCAGCCCTCCTCCGTCGCTTAGCGCTACAGTAACGTAAGTCACTAGTGCCTGTCATGGCTCCGGCCGGACGGCGAGAGGAGCGGGCATGGAGATCGATGTGCGCAGCGAGGTGGCCGGCACGGTCACCCACGTGGGGACGACCGTCGGCAGCGAGGTCGCCGCGCACGCGTCGCTCGTGTTCGTCGAGGCGATGAAGATGGACATCCCCGTGCCGGCCCCGGCCGCCGGAACCGTCTCGGCCGTCCACGTCGCGGTGGGCGACCAGGTCGCCGAGAACCAGGTCGTCGCCGTCGTCACCACGGCGTCATGAGCGACTCGGTCTGGCAGGACGAGCTCGACGAGATCGCCCGTCGGCGAACGGCCGCGCTGGAGCTGGGCGGGCCCGAGAAGGTCGAGCGGCAGCACTCACGCGGCAAGCTCGACGCCCGCCAACGCATCGACCGGCTCGTCGACGACGGCAGCTTCCGCGAGGTCGGCGTGCTGGCCGCCAAGCGTCGCCCGGTCGAGGGCGGTCCCGACGAGGTCGTGCCGGCCAACTTCGTCACCGGCACGGCACGGCTCGACGGTCGCAAGGTCGTGCTCGGGGTCGATGACTTCACCGTGCGGGGTGGCGCCTCCGACGGGTCCGTCGTCGAGAAGCTCGCCTACTGCGAGCAGATGGCGCACGAGCTGCAGCTGCCGCTGGTGCGCCTGCTCGACGGAACCGGCGGCGGCGGCAGCATCCGCAGCCTGGAGGAGATGGGCCGCAGCTACGTGCCCTACCTGCCCGGGTTCGAGTTCACCGTGCAGAACCTGTCGACCGTCCCCGTCGTCGCCCTCGGGCTCGGTCCGGTCGCCGGGTTCGGCGCCGCGCGGCTGGTGATGAGCCACCACAGCGTGATGGTCCGGGGTCTCAGTCAGACGTTCGTGGCCGGCCCGCCGGTGGTCGCCGGCATCGGCGAGGACGTGACCAAGGAGGAGCTCGGCGGGGTCGACGTGCACGGGCCCAACGGCACCGTCGACGCCGTCGTCGACTCCGAGGACGAGGCGTTCGCCAGCGCCCGACGCTTCCTGTCGTACCTGCCGTCGTCGGTGCACGAGGTGGCCGAGCGGGGGCCGGTGACCGACGACCCGGCACGCGCCGACGACTGGCTCGCCGACGCGATCCCGCGGAACCCGCGGCAGGTCTACCGCGTCCGGCCGATCATCGAGTCGCTCGTCGACACCGGCTCGTTCTTCGAGCTGGGCGCCTCGTACGGCCGGTCGGTGGTGACCGGTCTGGCGCGCCTCGACGGTTGGCCGGTGGCCGTGATGGCCGGCGACCCCTACGTGTACGGCGGCAGCTGGACCGAGACGTCGGCGGCCAAGGCGATCCGGCTGATCGACCTGGCCGACACGTTCCACCTGCCCGTGGTCAACCTGGTCGACAACCCGGGCTTCATGATCGGGACGGCCGGCGAGCGGGCCGGGTCGATCCGGCACGGCATGCGGGCGCTGACCGCGATCTACCAGGCGTCGGTGCCGTGGTGCTCGGTGCTGCTCCGCAAGGTCTACGGCGTGGGTGGGGCCGGGCAGTCGCACCACCGGCGGCTGCAGAGACGGTTCGCCTGGCCGTCGGCGGAGTGGGGCTCGCTGCCCTCGACCGGTGGCATCGAGGCGGCGTACCGGGCCGAGATCGAGGCGTCGGACGACCCGGCGGAGTTCGTGCGGGCCAAGCGTGAGGAGGTCGCCGCTCTCATGTCGCCGTTCCGCACCGCGGAGGCGTTCGACATCCAGGACATCGTCGACCCGCGGGAGTCGCGGGCGCTGCTGTGCGAGTTCGCCGCCGACGCGGCGAAGCTGCGGCGACCCGGAGCGACAGGCCACGGCCTGCGTCCCTGAGTTGGGTTCGCCTCGCTGCGCGCGCATGCGGTCGCCAGGGAGCGGAGCGACCGTGAGGGCGAGGAACGAGCCCGAGGCGGACACTCGCGTCAGGTTCGCCTCGCTTCGCTCACGCCCTCGCAAGCTCGGGCTGGCGAACGCAGGTGGTGGTGGTTCGCCTCGCTGCGCTCACGCCCTCGCAGGCTCGGGCTGGCGAACGCGGGTGGTGGTCGCCAGGGAGCGGAGCGACCGTGAGGGCGAGGAACGAGCCCGAGGCGGAGGCTCGGGTGGGGGTTCGTCTCGCTGCGCTCACGCCCTCGCAGGCTCGGGCTGGCGAACGCGGGTCGCGCCAGTTGACCGTGCTGCGCGGGTGTGTGGTCGCCAGGGAGCGGAGCGACCGTGAGGGCGAGGAACGAGCCCGAGGCGGAGGCGACACTCGAGTGAGTTCGCCTCGCTTCGCTCACGCCCTCGCAGGCTCGGGCTGGCGAACGGTGGTCAGTCGAGGCGTTCGACGAGCATGGCCATACCCATGCCGCCGCCGACGCACATCGTCTCGAGGCCGATCTGCTGGTCGCGGGTCCGCAGCCCGTTCAGCAGCGTCGTCATGATGCGCGCGCCGGTCATGCCGAACGGGTGACCGAGGGCGATCGCGCCGCCGTGCGGGTTCAGCTGCTCGGCCACCGAGACGCCCAGCGCGTCGGTGACGGCCAGCACCTGCGCCGCGAACGCCTCGTTGAGCTCGACGATGTCGACGTCGCCGATCGTCATGCCCGCGCGGTCCAGCACCTTGCGGCAGGCCTCGATCGGACCGACCCCCATGTACTCCGGGTCCAGCCCGGACACGGCTGACGCGACGATCCGCGCCATCGGGCGCAGCTCCAGCTGCTGGGCCCGGGTCGCCGACATCACCAGCACTGCCGCCGCCCCGTCGTTGAGCGGGCACGCGTTGCCGGCGGTGACGCGGTGGGGTTCGCCGAGCGCCGGGCTCAGCGCGGCGAGACCCTCGAGGGTCGTCCCCGGGCGGGGGCAGTCGTCGGAGTCGACCACGGTGCCGTCGGGGGTCGTCCACGGCAGGATCTCGCGAGCGAAGAAGCCGTCACCGGTGGCCTTGGCGGCGCGCTGCTGCGACAGCATCGCGAACTCGTCCATCCGGTCGCGGGACACGTCGTGGCGCACCGCGACGTTCTCCGCGGTCTGCAGCATCGAGGTGTACATCCGGCTGACGAAGTCCGGTCGGGAGTCGTCGAGGAAGCGCGGGTTGAGGTGGCCGGAGGGGTCACCGCCGGGGACCCGCGACACCGACTCGACCCCGGCGGCCACGAACACGTCGCCCTCACCGGCGCGCACGGCGTGGAACGCGGCCGCGATCGCCTGCAGCGACGACGCGCAGGCTCGGCTCACGGTGCTGCCGGGGACGGTCTCGGGAAGCCCGCTCAGCGCGGCGACGATGCGGCCGATGCCCAGGCCCTGCTCGCCCTCCGGCACCGCGGTCCCGACGATGACGTCCTCCACCTCCGCACCGTCCAGCTGCGGCACCTGGTCGAGCAGCCCGCGCACCACGAAGCCGCCGAGGTCGTCCGGTCGGGCCTCGCGCAGCGAGCCCTTGAAGGCCCGGCCGATCGGGGTGCGGGCGGTCGCGACGATGACGGCGTCATCCATGGGGTGCCTCGTTTCTTGGCTGGAGTGGGGTGCGCGGTGGTGGGTTCGCCTCGCTTCGCTCACGCCCTCGCAAGCTCGGGCTGGCGAACACGGGGCCGCGCGTCCTCGGTGGTTGAGGTGCGAGCCTGCGAGCCTCGAAACCACCCCTCGCTTCGCTCACGCCCTGGTTCCTCGGGCTGGCGAGCGGGGGGACAGGTAGGTGTCGCGCAGCCTGCGCTTGTAGAGCTTCCCGGCCGGCGACCGCGGCATCTCCTCGATCACGTCGACGGTGCGGGGGACCTTGTGCCGCGCGAGCCGTCCACGCGCGAACTCCCGTAGTTCGGCGGCAACGGCGGTGGGGTCGCCCGCCGGGTCGGTCAGCTGCACGACGGCCTTGACCTGCTCACCGAACTCGTCGTCGGGGATCCCGAACACCGCCACGTCGAGCACGACCGGGTGCTCGATCAGCACGTCCTCGATCTCCTGCGGTGAGATGTTCACGCCGCCGGAGATGATCATGTAGTCGGTGCGGTCGGTCAGGTAGAGGTAGCCGTCCGCGTCGAGGTGACCGACGTCGCCGAGCGTCGTCCACGTGGGGTGGTCCGGGTGCCGGGTGGCGGCGGTCTTGGCCGGCTCGTCGCGGTACTCGAACGCCCGCTCGGCGCCGTCGGTCTCGAAGTAGATGACGCCGTCGGTGCCGGCCGGCTGCTCCCGGCCCAGCGCGTCGCAGACGTGCACGGTGCAGCCCGGGCTGGCCGTGCCGACCGACCCCGGCCGTTCCAGCCACTCCCGGGAGTCGATGAGGGTGGATCCGTTGTCCTCGCTGCCGGCGTAGTACTCGTGGATCACCGGGCCCCACCACTCGATCATGCCGCGCTTGACGCTCGCCGGACACGGGCTCGCCCCGTGCACCACGTAGCGCAACGAGCTGGTGTCGGCTGCCGCCTTCGTCGCGTCGTCGAGGCGCAACAACCGGATGAACATGGTCGGCACGAGCAGCGCGTGGGAAGGCCGGTACCGGCTGATCGCGTCGAGTGCTCCCGCGGCGTCGAACCGTTCCATCAGCACGATCGTGCCGCCGATCGACGAGATGGCGGCACAGAACGACAGGGGTGCGGCGTGGTACAGCGGGGCCGGGCTGAGGCAGACCGTCCCGGGCTCCACCTCGTAGGCCTGGTTGATCCAGATGCGCAGCGCCTCGTTGCCCTCCGACACGTGCTTGCCGGTGAGCTCGCGGGTGATCGCCTTCGGCCGCCCGGTGCTGCCCGAGCTGTACAGCAGGTGGGCGCCGAGCGGCTCGTCGGCGAGCGGCTCGGCCGGGTACCCCGCGACGGCGGTGGTGTAGTCGTCGAACCCGGGGATCGCGCCGTCGAGGCTCAGCCTCACGCTGAGCGGCAGGTCCGCGAGCTCGGCCGCCACGTCGTCCAGACGGGACTCGACCACGAGCGCCGACGCCTGGCAGTTCTCGACCACGTACCGCGCCTCGCTGCCCGTCAGGTACGTGTTGACCGGGGTGAAGTAGAGCCCGGACCGCATCGCGGCCCAGTACACCTCCAGGAACCGCAGGTGGTTGCCGACCAGCACCGCGAGGTGGTCGCCGGGACGAAGGCCGGCGGCGTGCAGCAGCTGCGCCAGCCGCATCGACCCGTCGTCGAGCTCGCGGTAGGTGAGGGTCTCGCCCGACTCGGCCACGACGACGGCCGGCTTGTCGGGGAACATCGCGGCGTGGGCCGACGGGTACGTCATGGCTGGGTCACCCTCGTTGCGCGGGTGTGTGGTCGCCAGGGAGCGGAGCGACCGTGAGGGCGGAGCCCGAGGCGACACTCGCGTGGGGTTCGCCTCGCTGCGCTTACGCTCCTCGCAGAGCTCGTCGCTGGCGAACGCAACTCGTGTGGTCGCCAGGGAGCGGAGCGACCGTGAGGGCGGAGCCCGAGGCGGCTCTCGCGTGGGGTTCGCCTCGCTGCGCTCACGCCCTCGTTCCTCGGGCTGGCGAACGGATCAGCTGCGCTCACGCCCTCGTTCCTCGGGCTGGCGAACGGATCAGCTGCGCTCACGCCCTCGTTCCTCGGGCTGGCGAACGGATCAGCTGCGCTCACGCCCTCGTTCCTCGGGCTGGCGAACGGATCAGCTGCGTTCAGGCCCTCGTTCCTCGGGCTGGCGAACGGCTTCACAGGCCGACGGCGGTCGCGGGGTCGTCGGCCGTCGCCCAGGTGGGCAGGTCGTGGCCCGGTGCCCAGGTCGAGTGCGTGCCGCTGGAGATCCGCTCGGGCAGGCGCAACGTGCACACCGGGCCGGCGGTGATGTCGGAGGCGTCGAAGACCAGGCAGAACGACGCGTCGGCGTTCATGTCGGTCGTCAGGGTGATCAGATACCCGTCGTCCTCCGCGGTGCTGCCGACGCGCGGCGCCATGGCCGACTCGCTGCCGTACACCCCCTCCGGGTAGCGGAAGTGCTGCTCCTGCCCGGTCCACGTGTCGTGCTTGACGATGCCGTCGAACAGGAACCACGCCGGCTTGCTCGTGGCCGCCCACGCGTACCGGTGCTTGCGGCCGCCGTGGGAGCCGTTGATCATCCCGAACTCGGTGATCGTGTCGGTCAGTGACTCCTCGCGCACCGAGCCGGTCACGAGGTTCAGCCGCCACCGGTGCAGGCGAGGCTGCATGCGGTCGTTGGCGAGGAACCGGAACGCCCGCTGCCACTTGTCGCCCATGCCGTTGTCGGCCGGCGACGGGTCGCTCTCGAAGAACCCGTCGAGCACGATCTCGTCGCCGTCCTCGTAGGCGTTGACCCAGTGCAGGACGAAGGTCGACTCGGCGTCGAACCACCGGATGTCGTCGGGTCCGCCGCGCCGCGGGATGACGCCGAGCCGCATCGGCATGTCGCGGTGGAACCGGGCCGCGTAGGCGCCGTTGGCGAGCCCCTCGGGGTCCCAGAACAGCGGGCAGTCGTTGAGGATCGCGTAGTTCTCGGTGAACGCCATGTCGTGCGGCAGGCGGGGGCCGGGCAGCGGCACCGGCGTGTAGTGCACCAGCTCGCCGGCGGCGTCGACCACGCCGTAGTTCATGTAGGGCGCCTCGGTGCTGTAGTTGAAGAACAGCATCTCGCCGGTCGCGTCGTCGATCTTCGGGTGGGCCGAGACGCCCCAGTCGAAGGGGAACGCGCCGTTCCAGGTCTCCTTGCCGAGCGTCTCGGCCGTCAGCGGGTCGACCCGGTAGAGGTCGCCGCACTGGTAGAAGCTGGTGAGCGCGACGCCGTTGTGGACGATGACGTCGGTGCTCGACGCGTCCTTCATGCGCGTGCGGGCACCCCAGCCGTGATCCATCAGCGACTGGCTGGGTCGCTCGGCCAGGCCGGCCCACAGGGCGTGCCCGGCGTCGGCCTCCATCGCCAGGCCGTCGGTGCGCACGAACCGGTTGCGGTAGAACGCGGTGCCGTCGCGGAACCCCACCACGTGCACCATCCCGTCGCCGTCGAACGGGTGGTAGTTCTGGATCGCCGGGTGCAGCGGGTTCTCGGTGTTGCGCAGGTACACGCCGTCCAGGTCGGCCGGGATCTCGCCCTGCACCACGTCGAGGTTCTCGGCGTTCCACTCCGTGGTCTGCGGCTGCCACGGACCGGTGCGGTACGGGTGGTCGTCGTCCGCGGGCAGGGTCGACAGCAGGCGTCCGACGACGTCGAGGTCCATGGGGGCTCCTTGATCGATGGAAGAGGCACCCAGATGTGCTCCTACATCAACCGTTTGAGATGGGAAAAGGGTGGATGTGGGAGCACTTCTGGGTTGGGGTCAGGGGGAGGTGGTCTCGACCACGAACGAGACGGCGGTGGTGAACGAGCCGCCGACGTTGACGGTCAGGACGCGCCGGGCGCCCTCGATCTGCTGGGCGCCAGCCGTGCCGGTCACCTGGCGGGCGGCGTCGAGCACCATGCGCACGCCGGTGGCGCCGACGGGGTGTCCGGCGGCCAGCAGGCCGCCGCCCGGGTTGACCGGCAGCCGTCCCGTGCGCTCGATCGAGCCGTCATGGATCAGCTCGGGCCCCTTGCCGCCGCCGACGAGGCCGAGGTGCTCGAGGGTCACCAGGCCGGTGATGCTGAAGCAGTCGTGCATCTCGACGACGTCGATGTCGTCGATGCCGGACAGTCCGGCCCGGCGGTAGGCGTCGTGCACGGTGCCGTGCAGGTGGGGGAAGAGGTGCTCGCCGCCGCGTGACGCGGCGAACTTGTCCTCCAGCAGCAGGGTGTCGGTGCGGTGGCCGAAGCCGCTGATGCGGGGGACCTGGTCGAGCTCGAGACCGTGCTCGGCGGCCCACCGCCGCGCGAACGCGGCACCGGCCACGACCACGGCGGCCGCGCCGTCGGTGATGCGGCCGCAGTCGGTGCGCCGCAGGCGGCCCTCCACGAGCGGGTTGGCGTCGTCGTCCTCGGAGAAGCTGCCGGTGCCGAACGACCAGTCACGGGCCTGGGCCAGGGGGTTGTCGGCCGCGTTGGCGAAGGCGATCTCGGCGAAACGGCCCAGGGGGTCGTGGTCGAGCCCGTAGCGGGCGTCGTACTCCTCGGCCACGTCGGCGAACAGTGCCGGCCACGTGTAGGTGGCATCGAGGGCCTCGCGACCGGCCCACGCCGCGGTGCCGAGGTGGTCGGCAGCGGTCTGGGCGGGCACGTTGCGCATCTGCTCGATGCCCACCACGAGGGCCACGTCGTAGCGGCCCGAGGCGATGTCGGCGCCGGCGGCGACGATCGCGGTGCTGCCCGAGGCGCACGCCGCCTCGTGGCGGGTCGAGGGCAGCCCGGCCAGCTGCGGCTCGGCCGCCACCACGAGCCCGCCCAGCTGCGCCTGTCCGGCGAACATCTCGGCGGCGAGGTTGCCGACGTGGATGACCTCGACGTCGCCGGGGACGACCCGGGCGTCGGTGAAGGTCGCGGGCAGGACCTCGGTCAGCACCTCGAACAGCCCCACCCCCTCGGCCGCCCAGTTGCGGGCGAAGTCGGTCTGGGCGCCTCCGAGCACGTACAGGTCCTGGTCCATGATTCATTACTACAGTTAGAACAGTGACATGTCAATGGATCCTGCCCGTCGTCACGGTAGGCGGGTCCGGGTGCACTACGCTGGGCCGAATGACGACGCGCGGCGGTGCCGAGGTCGACGAGCGGACCGGATCGGCGTCCCCCCTGGGCCGTGCCCTGGTGCTCATGGGGGACATGTGGACCGTCCGGCTGGTCCGGGCGGTGTTCGCCGACCAGCGTCGGTTCCAGGACCTGCGCGACGCGCTGGCGATCTCCGACCCGGTCCTGTCGCGCCGGTTGCGCGGACTGGTCGGCGACGGGTTGCTGACGACCCGGGAGTACCAGCTCAAACCTCCGCGGTCGGAGTACCTGCTGACCGAGGCCGGTCTGGACCTGTGGCGGGTCATGGTCGCGCTGTGGACCTGGGACCGGACCTGGGCGGGGCCGCACCACCCCGACGCCGGTCTGCGGCTGCGGCACCTCGTGTGCGGCAACTCCACCCGGCCGGTCTTCGGGTGCGGTCGCTGCGGTGCGATCGGCCTGACCGCGCGTGACGTCGTGGGCACGGTCGACGACCGGCTCCTGCTCGACGTGGTCAGTCGCCGCTCCCGCCGCTCACCGGCGATGAGCAGCCCGATCGACGCGGCCGGCGTGCTGGGGGACCGGTGGTCGACGATGATCCTGTCCGACGCGCTCATGGGCAGCCGGCGGTTCCACGAGTTCGAGGCGCACCTGAAGATCTCACCGGTCACGCTCACGCAGCGGCTGGGGCTGTTCGTCGACACCGGCATGATGACGCGTGAGGCCGTCAGCGCCGGAGCCCGCCGTCAGGAGTACCGCCTCACGCCCAAGGGTCTGGACTTCTTCTCGGTGTCCACGACCCTCAACAGCTGGGCGGCGCGCTGGTTCGCCGACGACGGCCGGTCGGGGCTGTCGCTCGTGCACTCGGCCTGCGGCGCCGAGCTGGAGCCGCAGTTCACCTGCAACTCCTGCAACGGCGTGCTGGAGCGACGACAGATCCGGTTCGAGGGGCCCGGGATCGTGGCCGGCAGTCAGACCGACGACGTGCCGTCGGAGGGCACGGCCTCGATGGCGTGACCGTTGAGCGGTTCGTTGCACGCGCTGCAGTGCAGGATCGAGTGCAGCGTGGCCGTGCAGGGGATGTGGTGCAGCAGCAGCGCCGGTCCGTCCGGTGCCTCGTACCAGCGGTGACCCCACTCGATCATCAGCAGCACGACCGGCAGGAAGGCCTGCCCCTTGGCCGTGAGCCGGTACTCCATCCAGTCGGCGCGTTCGGCGGTCGGCGTCTGGGCGAGCACCCCCAGCTCGGCGAACACGCGCAGCCGGTCGGCGATGATCGTCGGTGAGGCCGACAGTCGCTTCTGGAAGTCGCTGAACCGGGTGGCCCCGAGGAACGACGCACCGAGGATGGCGCTGGACCAGCGGTTGCCGATCAGCTCCATGGTCTCGTCGATGACCTCACTGGGGCGCGGGTCGTTGCGTGACCGTTGACGCCGCGCGGTGGTCGGCAGGTTGCGGTTCCAGTCGCCGCTGGGGCCGATCTTGGCGTCGACCTCGCGCCACTGGATCGGGTGCCGGCAGCCTCCGCAGGTCAGCACGGGGTCGAAGAACTCGCCGCAGGTGGTGTGCCGCATGCGGGGCAGGTCGACCTCGTGCACCCAGCCGCGCTCCCAGGCCCAGATCGCGATGAGGATCGGCCACACCTGACGACCGCGCGCGGTCAGCACGTACTCGTGGCGCACGGGCCGTTCGCTGTACGGCTGCTTGCGCAGGATGTCGGCTGCGACGAGCGAGGCGAGCCGGGTCGTGAGGGCCGATCCGGGGATCGGTCCGAGGTTCATCCAGTCGGTGTACCGGGTCGCACCCCAGAGGGCGTGCCGGATGATCCACAGCGACCACTCGTCGGCCAGCACGCCGTTCGAGACGGCGATGGCGTTGGGTCCTCCCGCCTCG
Source organism: Aeromicrobium marinum DSM 15272 (assembly GCF_000160775.2). Lineage (NCBI taxonomy): Bacteria > Bacillati > Actinomycetota > Actinomycetes > Propionibacteriales > Nocardioidaceae > Aeromicrobium > Aeromicrobium marinum. The sequence goes on from NZ_CM001024.1 coordinate 146,796, forward strand.
AGCGGGGTCACCTCGCCGTGCTCGTCCAGGCGGACGTCCGGGGCGCTGGTCATGGCACATCAGTATCAGATGAAGGTCGCGACAGCGCCCCCTGAAACTGCTCCGATGCCGTGTGAGGCCCGCCGTTGCAGGGCTCGACACGGGCACCGGGGCGAGGCTCCGGTGTGCTGCTGGCAGGTCGTGCCCGGGTTGTTGACCGGCTGAACCTGATGGGGTATACCTTGGTCACGTTGCTAACTATAGTGACGGTGATCACGCTCCGGTAGTCGGGGTGATCAGCCCGACCAGGAGAGGCGAACAGGTGCTGGAGATATCGAATCTGGTGATGAGGTTCGGCGGAGTCACCGCGCTGGACAGCGTGGGGTTCGCCGTCGCGGACAACGAGATCTGCGGACTGATCGGCCCCAACGGAGCCGGCAAGACCTCGCTGTTCAACTGCGTCACGCGCGTCTACCGCCCCGACGAGGGCACGGTCACCTTCAACGGCGAGGACCTGCTCTCGGCCCGCCGCCACCAGATCGTGCAGCACGGCATCGTGCGCACCTTCCAGAACCTGGCGCTCTTCCCGACCCTCTCGGTCCTCGAGAACACGATGGTCGGCGCGCACAGCGTCAAGAAGCCGCACCTCATCCCGACGATGCTCGGCCTGCCCACCACCCGCAAGGCCCGCAAGGCCGTCGAGCTCGACGCCTGGGACCTGCTGGAGCGCCTCGACCTGGCCGACCTGGCCCACCACCCCGCGGCCGGGCTGCCGTTCGGCACCCTCAAGCGGGTCGAGCTCGCCCGTGCCCTCATCAGTCGCCCGTCGCTGCTGCTGCTCGACGAGCCCGCCGGCGGCCTGACCCACTCGGAGGTCAACGAGCTGGGCGAGCTGATCCTGCAGCTGCGCCGCGACTACGGCTTCAGCGCGCTGCTCGTGGAGCATCACATGGGGCTGGTCATGGGCATCTCCGACCACGTCGTGGCCATGGACTTCGGTCGCGTGATCGCCGACGGCTCGCCCGCCGACGTGCAGCGTGACCCGGCCGTGGCCGCCGCCTACCTGGGGCGTGCCGCGTGAACGCCGCCGCCCCGCTGCTCGAGGTCCGCGGACTCGGCGCCGGCTACGGCCAGGTGTCGGTGCTGCACGACATCGACCTGACCGTCGGCACCGGCGAGGCCGTGGTGGTGCTGGGCGCCAACGGTGCCGGCAAGACCACCCTGCTGCGGGCCGTCTCGGGCCTCATCGGCCACACCGGCGAGATCCGGGTCGACGGACAGGTCGTCTCGAACGCCCGTCCCGACCAGATGCTCGACCGTGGCCTCAGCCTCGTCCCCCAGGGACGCGGCACGCTGACCGCCCTCGACGTCGAGGACAACCTGCGCGTCGGCGGCACGGCACTGGCGAACCGGGGCGAGGTCGACGACGAGATCGACCGCTGGTTCGGGGTCTTCCCGCGGCTGGCCGAGCGACGCAAGCAGGTCGCCGGCACGCTGTCGGGCGGCGAGCAGCAGATGCTCGCCATCGCCCGGGCGCTCATGAGCCGTCCGCGGCTGCTGCTGTGCGACGAGATCAGCCTGGGTCTGGCCCCGCTGATCGTGCAGGAGCTCTTCGAGACGCTGCGCACCGTGAGCGTCGAGTCCGGCACGGCGCTGCTCATGGTCGAGCAGAACGCCGAGCTGGCGCTGGACATCGCGGCCCGCGTCTACCTGCTCGAGGTCGGCGAGGTGGCGTCCTCGGGGACGGCCGCGTCGTTCCGCGAGAACAACAACATCCGTCAAGCGTATCTCGGCTACTAGGACACGACTTCCATGGACATTCTCCTCTCCCGCGTGTTCGCGGGCATGACCTCGGGCTCGATCTACATCCTGATCGCGCTGGCCCTCGTGGTCGTCTTCCGCAGCTCGAGCACCATCAACTTCGCGCAGGGTGAGTTCGCCCTGTTCACCACCTACGTCGCGTGGTGGCTGACCGAGCGCGGCCTGAACATCTGGGTCGTCCTGCTGCCGGTCATCATCCTCGGCTTCATCATGGGAGCCCTGGCCGAACGGTTCCTGATCCGGCCGGTCCGCAAACGTGACGAGACCGCGATCCTCATCATCGGACTCGGCCTCTTCACCGGCCTCAACGGCCTCGACGGCTGGATCTGGGGCTCGGACGAGAAGGTCTTCCCGAACATGTTCCCCTCGGCCGAGGGCACCTACTTCACGATCATGGGCGCCCGCCTGCACTACGACTCGTTGCTGGTCATGATCACCACGGCGGCCGTGGTGCTCGGGCTGACGCTGCTGTTCACCCGCACCAACCTGGGCCTGCAGATGCGGGCCGTGGCGACCAGTCCGGAGTCCGCGGCGCTGTGCGGCATCAAGGTCGGCCGCATCCTGACCCTCAGCTGGGGCCTCTCGGCCGCCATCGGGTCGCTCGCCGGCGTCATGCTCGTGCCGACCATCCCGCCCGGCCAGCTCAACCTGGCCTCGATGTTCCACATCCTGATCTTCGCCGCCGCCGCGGCGTTGCTCGGCGGGCTCGACAGCATCAAGGGTGCCGTCGTCGGCGGCCTGATCCTGGGCGTCGGGCTGGCCCTGATCAACGGTTACGTCAGCTTCATCGGCGGGACCCTCTCCCTGACGTTCGCGCTCATCGTGATCGTGCTCGTCCTCACCGTCCGGCCCACCGGACTCTTCGGCACCCGACGATTGGAGCGCGTGTGAGCACCGACATCGCCTCGCCTGCGGAGACGCAGTCCGAGCCCACCCCCGCCGGCAAGGGCCCGCGGGTCATCGAGCGGGGCACCCGGCCGCACACGATCCTGCTCGCCGTGGGTGCGGTGGCCGCCCTGCTGGTGATCCTCTGGGGCAGCGGCCTCGGCGCCTTCAACCAGGGCCAGCTGACCCGGGTCGCGATCTTCGCGATCGCGATCGCCGGCCTCAACGTGGCCACCGGCTACATCGGCCTGCTGTCCGTCGGCCACTCGGCCTTCTTCGGCCTGGGCGCCTACACGACCGGAGTCCTGGTCGTCAGCTACGGCTGGGACCCGCTCACCACGATCCCGGTGGCGCTCGTGCTGTGCTTCATCGTCGGTCTGTTCGTGGGGCTCCCAGCACTGCGGATCCGAGGGCTCTACCTGGCCATGGTGACGCTGGCGTTCGGTGTCGCGTTCCCCGAGATCATCGCGCACTTCGACGACCTCACCGGTGGCGCGGAGGGCATGATCATCCGCCGCACCGACCTGCGGCCGCCGGAGTGGTCGGGCTTCACCCTCGGTGAGCGGACCCAGTGGCTCTACTGGCTGTGCGTCGTCGTCCTGCTGATCGTGATGCTGCTGATCCACAACCTGGTGCGCAGCCGCTACGGCATGGCGATGATCGCGATCCGCGAGAACGAGGTCGCCGCCTCGGCGTCCGGCATCGACATCGCCGTCATGAAGACCACGGCGTTCGGCGTCTCCGGTGCGATCACCGGGGTCGGCGGCAGCCTCTTCGCGATGTACCTCGGCAGCCTGTTCGCCGAGGGCTCGTTCACCCTGCTGGCCGGCATCACCCTGCTGATCGGCCTGGTCATCGGGGGTGAGGCCACCCGCAGCGGACCGCTGCTGGGAGCGCTCGCCGTCGTGTACGTGCCCTACTACACGTCCGACATCGGGCAGGGTCAGTCGGCCGCCGTGCTGTTCGCGGTCGTCCTGATCTTCGTCATCTTCGTGGCACCGTCCGGCATCGCCGGTGGCGTCACCAAGGCGGTCCGCAAGGTCCTCGTGATCGTGCCGTCCGATCCGCGCCGATCGAAGAAGGAGCGCGCCACCTAGACACCCGCTCCACCCTCATCAGTTGTCCCGACGGGATGCACCCCCGCACCCCGCCGCGCAGAAACGCAGAAAGGTAAGCCATGAAGACCACCCCCGGCACGCGGTACACCCGCATCGCCCTTCCCCTCGCGACAGCCGCCCTGCTGACGCTCTCGGCCTGCGGGTCCGGCAGCGAGGAGTCCGGAGAGGCCGCCGACTCGGCGATCGACCCGGCCGACTTCAGCATCAACCTCGACGACTGCACCGATCCGGCCGCGGTCACCGAGGAGATCACCGACACCTTCACGATCGGCTACAGCGCCCCGCTGTCCGGTCCGGTCGCCGGTGCGGTCGAGCTGGCCACGGCCGGCTACGACGCCCGCATCGCCGCCGAGAACGAGGCCGGCGGCATCGACGGCGTCATGATCGAGGTCATCTACAAGGACGACGCGTTCGCGCCCGACAAGGCCAAGGCCAACGGCACCGAGTTCATCGACAGCATCGGCGTCGACGCCCTCGCGACCTTCGGCACCGGCCCGCTGAGCGCGATGGTCGACGACCAGAACGCCGCGTGCGTCCCGATGCTGTACCCGAGCTCGTCGACCAAGGACTACGTCGACATCGAAGAGTTCCCGTGGACCACCACGATCCTGCCGCTGGCCGAGAACGAGGCCAAGTTCCTCGTCGACCTGATCCAGGACCGCTACGACGAGGACGTCAAGGTCGGCATCGCCGAGAACGAGACCGCGTCGGGTTCGGTCCAGAGCGAGGCCTTCCAGGCCGCCGCCGAGGACGCCGGGCTGGAGATCACCGCGATCGTCTCCGACGCCGACCCGGTCGCCGCGGCGACCGAGCTGCTGTCGCAGGACGTCGAGGTCGTCTACCACGGTGGCGTGACCGGCACCTGTGCCGCGTTCGACATCGCCAGCGGCCGCGTGGGCTACGAGCCCGACCTGGTGCTCAAGCCCAGCAACTGCGTCAACGCCGTGGAGTACATCTCCGCCGGTGACGCCGCGGACGGCATCGAGCTGGGTGCGTTCGGCAAGGACCCCAACGCCCCCGAGAACGCCGACGACGAGGGTGTCGCCCTCTACCGTGAGCAGATGGAGGCCGCCGGTGTCCCGGAGGACGTCATCGGCAACGCCGTGGCCGTGTCGGGCTGGACCCAGGCCGACCTGGTCATCAACACGCTGAAGCAGGCTGCTGCCTCGGACGACGGACTGACGCGCCTCAGCGTCATGGCCGCCGCCCGCGACCAGGACTACGCCTCGCCGATGCTGATCAACGGCATCCAGTGGTACAGCACCCCCGAGCTGCTGACCGGCATCGACGGGTTCCGCCCGATCACCTGGAACGCTGCCGAGCAGCGCTTCGAGCCGGCCGGAGAGGTCATCTCGATCCGCCCGGAGTGATCTGAGTCAGGCGACGGGACCGCAGCCACCGGCTGCGGTCCCGTCGTCATGTACGGCGACCGACGAACAGCGTCAGCACGGCGACCGCGGCCGACACGGCAGCGAGGACCGCGGCGACGGTCAGCAGGGAGCCGGTGGTGGAGGTGACCACGGCGTCGACGAGGGCCCGGTTCTCCGGTGCCGCCGCGTCGGTCAGGCGGGACCGGGCCCGGACCACCGCCAGCCACACCAGCGCGGCGCCCAGCACCCCTCCGACCGCCAGGCTCCGCACGGTCCGGGTGCGCAGCGGTGAGATGACCAGAGCGGCGACGACCAGGCCCGCGGCCACCAGCGGTAGCACGCGCGCCAGGGTGTCGAGGCGCCGGTAGTCGTCGCGGACGGTGTCGACCGTCGAGGCCGGCAGCACCGTGAACGACACGGTGAGCGGTGGGAGGTCGGCAGTCGGCAGCGGACCCAGCGACGTCATCGTGTCGGCCAGGATCGCGCCGAAGTCCAGGGTGACGTCGGCACCGCCCTCGACCGGCGCGTCGCTCTGCAGCACGGCGATCGTCTGCTCGTGGGCCGACCGGTTGGCCGCCTCCCACACGGGCCGGAACTGCGGGCTGGCGACCACCGCGGCGACGGAGTCCGCGACCAGACCACCGGCGAGGTCGGCGATGTCGGGCCCCAGCAGGTCTGCCACCTGGTCCCGCGCGGTGCTGGTCGACAGCTCGGACAGGGCCGCGACGACGTCGGGGTCGTCGGCCAACGGGCCGACGGTGGCGACGTACCGGTCGGTGTCGGCCACCCGCGCCTCCAGCCACACCGCGGACACCGCGGCGGGCAGCGCGACGATCCACGCCAGGACCATCAGTCCTGCCACCAGTCTGCGCATCGGTGTCGCGGATCAGTCGCTGCGGCGCGCGAGGGTGAGAGCGAAGTCGCCGTCGCTCCACAGCTGGTCGACCGCGAACCCGGCAGCGGTGAGCTCGGCACGCAACCCGTCGGGGCGGAACTTGGTGGAGATCTCGACGCGGATCTCCTCCCCGCTGGCCAGGTCGATCTGCAGGTCGGCACCGGGGATGCGGACCCGTTGCGGCATCTCGGACCGCAGGCGCAGGTCCATGCGCTCCATGTGGGGGTCCCAGAACGGGACGTAGCTGAAGGAGCCGGCGTCGAAGTCGGCGCCGAGCTCACGGTTGACCACGTGCAGCGCGTTGGTGACGAACTCCCGGGTGACGCCCTGGGAGTCGTCGTAGGCGGCGATCAGCCGGTCGCTGCTCTTGACCAGGTCGGTGCCGAGCAGCACGAAGTCGCCGGGCGCCAGCGAGTCGGCGAGGGCCCCGAGGAAGGCGGCCCGCTCCTCGACGTACAGGTTGCCGATCGTGCCGCCGAGGAAGGCGACGATCTTGCGCCCCCCGGCGGGCAGGTGCCCCAGGTGCAGGGTGAAGTCGCCCACCACGGCCTCGACCAGCAGGCCGGGGTACCGCTCGGCGAGCTCGGCGGCCGCCGTGCGCAACGTGGCCTCGGAGACGTCGACCGGCACGAACCGGTCGAGTGCGCCGGCGCTGCTGAACGCGTCGAGCAGGGTGCGGGTCTTGTCGCTGGTGCCGCTGCCGAGCTCGACGACGGTGTCGGCGCCGGTGAGCGTGACGATCTCGTCGGCGTGGGCGGCGATGAGGGCACGCTCGGCCTCGGTGGGGTAGTACTCCGGCAGCCGGGTGATGCGGTCGAACAGCTCGGACCCGCGGTCGTCGTACAACCACTTGGGCGGCAGGGTGCGCGGGAATCCGCCCAGTCCGCGACGGACGTCGTCGACCAGGCTGCCGGACGCCCAGTCGGGATCCAGCAGCACTGACACGACGGGCTCTCGACGGTTCGTCATGCCGGCACCTGCGTGGGAAAGGCACGGTACGCAGTCACCGGCATGAAGGCTCCTTGGTTCACTCGCTGACGCTCGCTCATGCCGGCACCCCGCCGTCGGCGAGGCGGACGCCGGACATCGCCCAGCGGGCGCCGGGCGGGAAGAAGTTGCGGTAGGTCAGGCGGGCGTGACCGGGCGGGGTGAGGGCGCAGCCGCCGCGCAGCACCATCTGGTTCGACATGAACTTGCCGTTGTACTCGCCGATCGCGCCGGCCGCCGGGTGGAAGCCCGGGTAGGGCAGGTACGACGAGCTGGTCCACTCCCAGCAGTCGCCGTAGACCTGGCGCAGGTGACCGGTGGCCGGCCCGGCGGGACGGGCGTGGAACGTCTGCAGATCGGCGAGGTTGCCGCCCGCGACCGACGCGTCGCCCTGGCCGTCGGCGACCACCGCGTGCTCCCACTCGGCCTCCGTCGGCAGCCGGCGACCGGCCCACGTGGCGTAGGCGTCGGCCTCGTAGTGGCTGACGTGGGTGACCGGCAGGCCTGGGTCGACCGGCTGGGTGCCGTGCAGCGTGTGCTCGTGCCAGACCCCGTCGAGCTCGGTCCAGTAGAACGGTGAGGACCAACCCTGCGCCTGCACCGCGGCCCAGCCGTCGGACAGCCACAGCTCGGGCCGGGCGTAGCCGCGGTCGGCCATGAAGTGCATCCACTCGCCGTTGGTGACCAGCCGGTCGGCGATCCGGTACGGCTCCAGCCACTGCCGGTGGCGCGGCAGCTCGTTGTCGAAGCCGAACCCGCCGCCGGGGTGGCCGACCTCGACCAGTCCGCCCTCGACGTCGACCCACCCGGCGGTGTCGGGCTCGCTGCGCGGCAGGGGCGACCCGGCGTAGACCGGCTGCAACGGGTTGACCGAGAGCACGTGCTTGATGTCCATGAGCAGCAGCTCCTGGTGCTGCTGCTCGTGGTGGAAGCCCAGCTCGATCGTGGCCGAGAGCTTGTCGAGCATGCCGCCGTCCATCGTGGTGACCAGGTCGCGGACCCGGGCGTCGACGTTGCCGCGGTACAGGCCCACGTCGTGCGCGCCGGGCCGGGTGATGTGGCCGCGCTCGGAGCGGGAGTAGCGGGGGCCGACGGCCTCGTAGTAGCTGTTGAACAGGAACCAGTAGGTGTCCTGGAAGGGCGCGAAGGAAGGCTCGGCCTCGGCCAGCAGGAAGGTCTCGAAGAACCACGTGACGTGGGCGCGGTGCCACTTGGTGGGGGAGACGTCGGGCATCGACTGGACGGTCTGGTCCTCCGGCGACAGCGGTGCCGCCAGCGTCTCGGTGTGGGACCGGACCTCGTCGTACCGGGCGATCAAGGTGTCGGCGTCGGACGACGTCGTCATGAGGGGCTCCTCGCAGCAGCGTTCTTCCAGCCTAGGCACCGGCTCGGACATGTGCACGGTGTCGGTACCCGATGTCAGGAGGTGTTCACCATCTGTCGTGGCAGGCTGGGACGGTGATCGACATCGAGACCGTCAGGGCCGACACCCCCGCGTGTGCCGACCAGGTGTTCCTCGACAGCGCCGGCTCCTCGCTGCCGCCGCGCCAGGTGGTCGACACCGTCGTGGGCCACCTGCGGCGGGAGGCGGAGGTCGGCGGGTACCGGGCCGCGACCGAGCGCGCCGAGGACCTGGCCGCGCTGCCGCTCGCGCTCGCGCGGGTCGTCGGCGGCGAGGCGGGCACCATCGCGCTGACCGACAGTGCCACCCGCGCCTGGGCCCAGTTCGTCTCCGCGGTGCCGCTGGAGCGCGGGGACCGGGTGCTGATCACCGGGGTCGAGTACGCCAGCAACGCGATCATGCTGCTGCAGCGGGTGCGGGCGGCCGGCATCTCGGTCGAGGTCGTGCCGAGCGACGCCGCCGGTCGGGTCGACCTGGAGGCGCTCGACGCGATGATCGACGACCGCGTGCGCCTGGTCTCGCTGGTGCACGTGCCGTCGACCAGCGGGATCGTCAACCCGGTGCGGGAGGTCGTCGACCTCGCCCACCGGCACGGAGCGCTCGTGGTGCTCGACGCCTGCCAGTCGGTCGGGCAGATCGACGTCGACGTGCAGGCCCTCGGCGTCGACGCGCTGTCGGCGACGGGTCGCAAGTGGTTGCGGGCACCGCGCGGCACCGGGTTCCTGTACGTCCGGCCGGGCCTGGCGTCGACCCTGGAGCCGGCCGTCGTCGACCTGCACGGAGGTACCTGGACCGGCGCCGACGCCTACGAGCTCGCGGCGGATGCGACCCGCTTCCAGCTGTGGGAGGGCGACGTCGCCGGCCGGCTGGGGCTCGGCGTCGCCGCCGAGCTGCTGCTGCGGCTGGGGCCGGCCGAGGTCGAGCGAGCGGTGGCTGCGCGTGGCCACACCCTGCGGTCCCTGCTGGGAGCGGTGCCGGGGGTGAACGTCCACGACCACGGCGACCCGCTGTGCGGGATCGTGACGTTCACGGTCGACGGGATCGACCCGGCACAGGTGAAGGGCCGGCTGGAGGCCGACGGCGTGACCGTGACGGTCGGCGGCCGGCACTCGACCCTCCTCGACCTCACGGCCCGGGGCCTCACCGGCATCGTGCGGGCCTCGCCCCACTACTTCGTCACCGACGCCCAGCTCGAACAGGCCGCCGCAGCCGTCGCCCACCTCCGCTGAGGTTTCCCAGGAAATCCTGGGAAACTGACACCGATCACAGGTTGCAACAGGGGTCAGGTGACAGTTTTCTGGGATTTCCTGGGAATCAGCGAGGGGGTCAGTCGGTGAAGCGGGCGGTGATCGAGTCGCTGACGGGGAGGGACTGACAGGCCAGCCGTCGTCCTGCGGCGAGGTCGACGCCGTCCAGGCTGTGGCCCTCCAGCAGGGTGACCTCGCCGGACACGAGCGTGAAGAGGCAACCACCGCAGTGCCCCTCGCGGCACACGTACGGGATGTCCAGCCCGGCGTCGATGAGCGGGTCGAGCAGCACCCGGTCCCGCGACCAGCTGACCCTGCTGTGGTGGCCACCTACCTCCACCAGGGCCTCCACGGGAGGTCCCGCGACCACCGCACCCGGCGGCGGGGCGGCGGAGGAGGTGGCGACGCTGAACCGCTCGGTGCGGAACCGGTCGGGCCCGAGTCCGAGACGCTCGGCGGCCGACTCGATCACCGCGAGGAACGCCGGTGGACCGCAGACGAACAGCTCGTCGGCATCGACGCGGTCGCGCAGCAGCTCGGCCCAGATGTCGGGGTGGGGCAGCCCGTCGGTGTCGTCGTACCTCGACACCACCTCGAGGCGGTCGGGGTGCTCGGCCTGCAGTTGCGCCACGTCCTCGGCGAACATCACCTCGGCCGCCGTGGTGTCGGCACGCAGGAGCACCACGCGGCCGGTGCCACCGGCCAGCACGGTGCGGGCGATGCCGAGCACGGGGGTGATGCCGCTGCCGGCGGCGACCAGCAGGAAGCGGTGGTCGAGGTCGCGGGGCACGAAGGTGCCGCTGGGCACCGACGACCGCACCCGGGTGCCGGGTCGGGCCTCGTCGAGCAGCCACGCGGATCCGCGGCCGTCGGCGGTGCGCTTGGCGCCGATCGTGATCGCTCCCTCGCCGGGAGGGCCGCACAACGAGTACGAGCGGGTGAGGGTCGTGCCACCCACCGGCAGGTCGAGGGTGACGTGCTGGCCGGGGCGGAAGGTCACCTCCCGGCCGTCGGCCGGATGCAGGGTGAGGGCGGCGGAGGACCCGGTGAGGGGCCGGACGTCGGTGACCTCCCACGTGATGCGGCGGGGCGCGGCGGCCGACCGCGGGCTCGTCCGCGGTCCGGGGGCGATGGACGCCAGCAGGCGTGCACCCTCCCTGACACCCGAACCGATCAGCCCGGTCGCGCTCACCACTGTCGGTCCTGGGAGATCAGCATGGAACGATCCTAGCGCCTGATGTGCCATTGACCAATGTCGAATACCGGATGAGGTGGACGAGCTGTGCCAGCATGGGTCATGGCCACCTCCCACAGCATCGAGCTCACCCAGGCCACGACGGCCCCGCCGGCCGCCGTCTGGGACGTCATCACCGACCTCGACGCGGCCCCCGACGTCCTCAGCGGGGTCGACCGGGTCGAACGGATCGAGGGGCCGGGCTACGCCGTCGGCACCCGGTGGCGCGAGACGCGCACCATGATGGGCAAGTCGGCCAGCGAGGAGATGGTGGTCACGGCGGTCGAGCCCACCTCGCGCACCGTCGTCGAGGCCGACGGCGGGGGCGTGCACTACCGCAGCGAGTTCGAGCTGGTCCCCGACGGCTCCGGGACGACGATCGTGTTCCGGTTCAGCGGGGAGCAGGTCGGCACGCCGTCGGTCGTGCAGCGGCTGGTGTGGCGGGCGTTCGGGGGTCTCGGCCTGAAGCTGACGTCGAAGGTCATGCGGACCGACCTGGCCGACATCGCCGCGGCTGCCGAGGCGCGGACGGTCTGACCTAGCGGCGCACGCCGGTCAGGTCGGGCAGCAGCACCGGGCCGGTCTTGCGGTCCAGGTTGGCCACGTGCTGTTCCATGCGTTCGATCGCCGCGAGCAGCTGCGGCACGACGTCGACGAGGCTGGCGATCGTCACGGCGGCCGTGGTCAGATCGGCGAGCTGGCCGGGGAGCGGCTCGGCCGAGACCGCCAACGAGTCCAGCGGTGCGCCGATGGCTTCCAGTGCGGCCAGCTGGGCCTGCAGCGCGGCGATCTGCTCGCGGATGGGGCCGATCTCGTCGCTCAGGGTGGCTAGCGTACCGGCTGCGACCTCGATGCCGGCCGCACTGCTGGAGAGTCCGGTGGCGACCTCCAGCAGCTGCGTCAGCTGGTCGCCGACGAGGGGGATCTGCTCGACCACCTCCAGCACCGACGGCACGACGTCCTGGACGTTGCCGTCGATGCGCTCGACCTGCTCGATCGTCTCGGGGGCGTCCTGCACGACTCCGGCTGCCGTCGTGAGCTCGGGGGCGGTGCGCGCCAGCTGCACCAGGAACGGGACCGAGATGGCCAACCCGACGATCGCCAGGGTCAGCACCACGACCAGCTGCACCGCGATGACGCGCGTGGCCCACGGGGGCAGGGAGCTGAGCGGATTCATGGTGGTGCCTCTCGACGACGTTGTCTGCGACGCAAAGTATCAGTTACATGAGGTAGCAGACAAGGTAGAGTGCGTCACGTGAGCACCGCCAACGTCGTCGACGGCCGCACCGCCCGGTGGCGCGGCCAGCGTGAGCGTCGGCGGACCGAGATCGTCGACACGGCGGTCGAGGTGATCTCCCGGGTCGGCCCCACGGCGTCCGTGGCCGACGTGGTCGCCGCGTGCGGCATCACGCGGCCCGTCCTGTACCGGCACTTCGACGGTCGGGACGACCTCGACCGGGCGATCGCGGACCGGTGCTCGCTGATGCTGCTCGACCACCTGCAGGGCCGGCTCAGCGCCGACGGCGGCATCGAGGCGGGCCTGCGGCGGGCCGTCGACACCTACCTGGACTTCGTGCTGCAGCACCGTCACCTCTACGACTTCACCCGCTCGGCCGACCGTGGCCGGCCCGGGGCCGAGGTCGTCGACCGCATCCGTGCGGTCGTCGTCGCGGTCGTCGCTGCCGCAGCGGCCGAGCTGATGGAGGAACCCGACGAGCTCGGGGTGCCGCTCGACGACGTGTTCGCGGTCGGTCTGGTCGGCATGGCCGACGGTGTCGTGTCGCACTGGCTGTCGCATCCCGACCGGATCACCCGGCAGCGGATGACCGAGGGACTCGTGAGCCTCCTGACCGCCGCGATCGAGTCGGTGGTACGTCCCGCCTGATCCGGATCTGTGGCCCAGGTCACAGACGCGTTGTATCCTTCGGGCAGGTGGGAGCCGATGGAGGAACGATGGACCGGCGGACCCGACCGACCCTGCTGCTCGTCGCGGCCATGATCATGACCGGCCTCGCGCTCGCGCCCCCCGGCAGCGGCCGAGCCCACGGCGCCGGAGTCCGACGGCTACATCGTGCAGTTGAAGGAAGCGCAGGATCCCGGGGTGCTGGCCCTGCTGGACGTGCTCAAGGTCGTCAACCGCCTGCTGTCGCCCGGCTCGGCCGGACCCACCTACGTGTACACCGAGGCCGCCTACGGGTTCGCGGCCGAGCTCACCCCAGCCGAGGCCGAGGCGCTGCGCGCCGACCCCGAGGTCGAGTCGGTCCGCCCCGACATCGAGGTCACCGCCTCGGGCACCCAGTCCGACGCGCCCTGGGGGCTGGACCGTTCCGACCAGCGGGCCCTGCCGCTCGACGGCGGGTACAGCTTCCCTGACGCGGCCGGGGCGGGCGCCCACGTGTACGTCGTCGACACCGGTCTCGACGCCGGGCACGCCGACTTCTCCGGACGCGTCGGTGTGAGCCGCAACTTCGTGTCGGGTGGGTTGCTCGGTGGTCTCGACCCGGCAGGCTGGGGCGACTGCAACGGTCACGGCACCCACGTCGCGTCGACGGCCGTCGGTTCGACCTACGGCGTCGCGAAGCGGGCCACGGTCCATGCCGTGCGGGTGCTCGACTGCCGGGGCTCCGGGACGGGTGCGGCGATCCTCGCCGGCCTCGACTGGGTGATGCGCAACCAGCAGGGGCCCGCCGTCGTCAACCTGTCGCTGGGCAGCTCGGGGCGGTCGGCGGACCTGGACCGGGCGACCCGGCGCCTGCTCGACTCCGGCATCGCCGTCAGCGTCGCGGCCGGCAACAGTTCCAGTGACGCCTGCCGCTTCTCCCCGGGTGCGGTGCCCGGCGTGCTGACGGTGGGCGCCACCACGCGCACCGACCAGCGGGCCGACTTCTCCAACACCGGGACCTGTGTCGACGTGTTCGCGCCGGGCCACCGGATCGAGGGCGCGGCCCACCGTTCGACCACGGGATCGCGGACGCTCAGCGGGACGTCGATGGCCGCGCCGCACGTCGCCGGTGCCCTGGCCGTGGTGCGCGGCGCGAACCCGGGCCTGTCGGCGTCCGCCGCCCAGGCTGCGGTCGTGTCCGCGGCCACGCCCGGCGTCGTCGCCGACGCCGGCCCCGGGTCGACCCGGTCGCTGTTGTTCGTCGCCGGGGGCGCTCCACCCGCCGCTCCAGCGCCCGCAC
>NZ_CM001024.1:870492-918012 GCF_000160775.2 Aeromicrobium marinum DSM 15272
ATGCAGGCCGACCGCGCACCGCGGCCGCCGGCCGCCCGCGACGGTGCCGCTCCGCCGGCTCGACCCGGCATGCCGCGTCCTAACCCGGCGATGATGCCCAAGCAGTCGGGCCTGTCCGGTCCGTCCACGCGTCCCGGTCCCGGCGGTCGTCCGGGTCCCGGCGGCCGCGCCGGTGGTCCCGGCGGTCGCCCCGGCGGCGGCACCGGTGGTCCCGGTGGTCGTCCGGGCGGTGGCGGCGGGTTCGCCGGCCGTCCCGGGGGCGCCCCGGGCGGTGGCGGCGGGTTCGCCGGTCGTCCGGGTGGCGGACCTGCCAACCGCAACAACCGTGGTGGCACCCAGGGTGCCTTCGGTCGCGCCGGTGGCCCGGTGCGTCGCGGTCGCAAGAGCAAGCGCGCGAAGCGCCAGGAATTCGACCAGATGCAGGCGCCGGCGATCGGCGGCGTGCGGGTCCGCAAGGGCGGCGGCGAGACCGTCCGCCTCACCCGCGGGTCGTCGCTGAGCGACTTCGCCGAGAAGATCGGCGTCGACGCCGCGTCGCTCGTCGAGGTGCTGTTCCACCTCGGCGAGGTGGTCACCGCGACGCAGTCGGCCAACGACGAGACCTTGCTGCTGCTGGGCGAGGAGCTCAACTACCAGGTCGAGGTCATCTCCCCGGAGGACGAGGACCGCGAGCTGCTGGAGTCCTTCTCGCTGGAGTTCGGTGAGAACGAGGGCGACGACGAGGACCTCGAGGCCCGCCCCCCGGTCGTCACCGTCATGGGTCACGTCGACCACGGCAAGACCAAGCTGCTGGATGCCCTGCGCAGCAGCAACGTGGTGGCCAAGGAGGCCGGCGGCATCACCCAGACGATCGGTGCCTACCAGGTGCGGACCGAGGTCGACGGCGTCGACCGGGCCATCACCCTCATCGACACCCCGGGTCACGAGGCGTTCACCGCCATGCGTGCTCGTGGTGCCCAGGCCACCGACATCGCGATCCTCGTGGTCGCGGCCGACGACGGCGTGATGCCCCAGACGGTCGAGGCGCTCAACCACGCCAAGGCCGCCGGGGTGCCGATCGTGGTCGCGGTCAACAAGATCGACAAGCCCGACGCCGATCCGACCAAGGCACGCGGCCAGCTCACCGAGTACGGACTCGTGCCCGAGGAGTACGGCGGCGACACGATGTTCGTCGACGTCTCGGCCCTGGCCGGTCTCAACCTGGACGCCCTGCTGGAGGCCGTGGTCCTCACCGCGGACGCGTCCCTGGACCTGCGGGCCAACCCGGAGCAGAACGCCGAGGGTCTGGTCATCGAGGCCCACCTCGACCGCGGTCGCGGTCCGGTCGCCACGGTGCTGGTGCACCGCGGCACGCTGCGGGTCGGCGACTCGATCGTGGCCGGACCGGCGTTCGGCCGCGTCCGCGCCATGCTCGACGAGTTCGGCGAGAACATCGAGGAGGCCACGCCCTCGCGGCCGGCTCTCGTGCTCGGTCTCACCGCGGTGCCCGGCGCCGGCGACAACTTCATGGTCGTGGCCGACGACCGTCTGGCGCGTCAGATCGCCGAGAAGCGTGAGGCGCGCGAGCGCAACGCGCTGCTGGCCCAGCGCACCGGTCGCCGGACCCTGGAGGACTTCATGTCCTCCATGGAGAAGGGCGAGACCGACGAGCTGCTGCTCATCCTGAAGGGTGACGGCTCCGGTTCGGTCGAGGCGCTGGAGGACGCGCTGTCGCAGATCGAGGTCGGCGACGACGTCGCCCTGCGGATCATCGACCGCGGTGTCGGTGCGATCACCGAGACCAACGTGATGCTGGCTGCGGCGTCCAACGCCGTGATCATCGGCTTCAACGTCCGGCCCCAGGGCAAGGCGACCGAGGTCGCCGACCGCGAGGGTGTCGAGATCAAGTACTACTCGGTCATCTACCAGGCGATCGAGGAGATCGAGTCCGCCCTCAAGGGCATGCTCAAGCCGGAGTTCGAGGAGCACCAGCTCGGCACGGCCGAGATCCGCGACATCTTCCGGTCGTCCAAGATCGGCAACATCGCCGGTTGCATGGTCACCAGCGGCACCATCAAGCGCAACGCCAAGGCTCGCCTGCTGCGTGACGGCTCGGTCGTGGCCGACAACCTGGACTTCTCCAGCCTCCGGCGGGAGAAGGATGACGTCAGCGAGGTCCGTGAGGGCTTCGAGTGCGGTCTGGTGCTGCGGGGCTACGGCGACATCAAGATCGGTGACGTCGTGGAGACCTTCGAGCTGCGTGAGAAGAAGCGGGCCTAGTCGTGCCCGGCCCTCGGCACCACCAGATCGCCGACCGGATCAAGGTGGTCGTGGCGGAGATGCTCGAGCGGCGGATCAAGGATCCGCGGCTCGGCTTCGTCACGATCACCGACGTCCGGCTCACCGGTGACAACCAGCACGCGTCGATCTTCTACACCGTGCTGGGCGACCAGGCCGACATCGACCGCACCGCGGCAGCCCTGGCCAGCGCCAACGGCGTGCTCCGCAAGGAGGTCGGCAAGCAGCTCGGCATCCGCCACACGCCGTCCCTGGAGTTCTTCCTGGACGCCGTGCCGGAGACCGCGCGGCAGATCGAGGACCTCCTCAACCGGGCCCGCGAGCAGGACGAGGCGGTCGCCGCTCAGGCGGTCGGGGCGACCTACGCCGGGGAGCCCGACCCGTACCGCACCTCGGACGGCGAGGAGTCCGACGGCGAGTCCGACGGCGACGAGACCGACGGCCCGGGGCGTCCGTGACCGCACCGCCCCGCGGCGGCGTGGTGGTGGTCGACAAGCCGTCCGGCTGGACCTCGCACGACGTCGTGGGCCGGGTGCGCCGGCTGGCCGGCACGCGCAAGGTCGGGCACGCCGGCACGCTGGACCCGATGGCCACGGGGGTCCTCGTGCTGGGGATCGAGCGGGCGACCCGGTTGCTCGGGCACCTGCAGCTGGCCGACAAGGAGTACCTGGCAACCGTGCGGCTGGGCGCGGCGACCACGACCGACGACGCCGAGGGTGAGGTGACGTCGACCACCGACGCCTCGCACCTGACTGCCGAGCAGGTCGAGGCCGCCCTGGTCCCGCTGCGGGGCGAGATCGACCAGGTGCCGTCCTCGGTGTCGGCGATCAAGGTCGACGGTCAGCGGTCGTATGCACGGGTGCGCGCCGGGGAGCAGGTGGAGCTGAAGGCTCGCCGCGTCACGGTCGCGGAGCTCGTGGCCGAGCAGGTGCGCGTCGACCACGGCTTCGTGGACGTCGACGTCCGCGTGACGTGTTCCAGCGGCACGTACGTGCGTGCCCTCGCCCGCGACGTGGGCGATGCCCTGGGCGTCGGTGGCCACCTGACCGTGTTGCGACGCACGCGGGTCGGCGCCTTCGGGCTGGGCGTCGCAGCGACGCTCGACCAGCTCGCCGTGCAGTTCTCGGTGGTCCCCCTGGACGAGGTGGCCCGCGCCACGTTCGACGCGGTCGACCTCGACGAGGAGGCGGCCCGGCATGTCGGGTTCGGTCGCGCGCTGCCGGACACGACGCTCCCGTCGGCGGGACCCGTGGCATTGTTCGCGCCGGACGGCCGGTTCCTCGCGCTGTACGAGCAGGCCGGCGACGACGCCCGCCCGGTCGCCGTGTTCGTCTGACCCCGATCCGGGGCGGTGGATCTGCGACCGAATGGGCCCGTCGGTGTCACCGCGACCGAAAGACGGCTGTATCGGTCGCGAATCCACCGCCCGACGGACGGGTCGGGATGACTAGGGTGGGCGCACCATGAGAATCCGCCCCCCGTCCCCGCGTGCCATCGCCTGGCGGGCCGCCCGTACGTGGCTGGTGGCCGTGGTGGTCGTGGTGGTGGGGCTGATGTCGACCACCAAGATCCGCAAGCTGCTGCGCGGCAAGCGGGCCGCCGAGCCGTTCCGGCGGACGCCCGTACGGGCGGTCCCGGTCGCCGGGTCGCAGATCGCGACCTTCACCGACGGGGCCGAGCTGTTCGAGGACATGCTCGCGGCGATCGACGCCGCGTCGGAGCGGGTCCTGCTCGAGACCTACATCCTCAAGGCCGATGCGACCGGTCAACGGTTCAAGGACGCGCTCGTCCGGGCCGCGGGGCGCGGCGTCGACGTGCACGTGATCTACGACGGCTTCGCCAACCTCGTCGTGTCACCGTCGTTCCTCAGGTTCCCGGCCCCCATCCAGGTGTTGCGCTACCCGGTCTGGGCGGCCGGGCTCCAGGTGTTCAACCCGCGCCGACTCGGTCGGGACCACCGCAAGATCCTGGTCGTCGACGGGACCGTGGGGTACGTGGGCGGCTACAACATCGGCGACCTCTACGCGACCGACTGGCGCGACACCCACCTGCGGGTGACCGGCCCTGCGGTGTGGGACCTCGACAACGCCTTCGTCGACTTCTGGAACCTGCGGGGCGGGTCGCTGCGACGGCTGCACCAGATCGGCACCGCCAGCTGGGACCCGCACGTGCGAGCCCACCGCAACACGCCCGGACAGCTGATGTACCCCATCCGCGGCATGTACCTGGAGGCGATCGACCGGGCCCAGCACCACATCTACATCACCGCGGCGTACTTCATCCCGGACCACGACATCCTGCAGGGACTGCTGGACGCCGCGCGCCGCGGGGTGGACGTCCGCATCCTGATGCCGGAGGTCTCCAACCACGTCGTGGCCGACTGGTTGTCCCGCGGGTTCTACGGCAGTCTCCTGGCGGGCGGCGTGCGGATCCTGCTGTACCAGGACTGGATGGTGCATGCCAAGACCGCGACGATCGACGGCCGGTGGAGCACCGTGGGCACGGCGAACATTGACCGGCTGAGCCTGACCGGCAACTACGAGATCAATCTCGAGATCATCGATCCCGGACTCGCCGCGCACTTGGAGGCGGTGTTCGACAACGACACCCGCCCACCGCAGGCGCGAGAGCTGACCCGCGCCGAGTGGGAGCGTCGCCACCTGGTGGCCCGGGTCTGCGAACTGATCCTGCGACCCCTGCGGCCGCTGCTCTGAGCATGAGAGTCCTCTCACGATCGGCTCATGGACGACTCACCTGAGCGCAGGAGAGTCGAGTCATCAACCGATCGAGGAGGAACCATGAACCTGCCCCTGAAGACTGGACTCGTGACCCTGGCCGCCGTGGTGGTGGTCGGCGGAGCCGGCGTGGCGATCGCCGCGAATGCCGACTCGTCCGTCGACCCCGCCGTCAAGCGGGAGGACTCGTCGTCGTCCGTCGTGACCGTCGAGGACGACGACACCGACCGTGACCGCGACCGTGACGGGGACCTGGACACCCGCAACACCGGCGTGAGCGTCGTCTCCGCGCCCACGGTCCAGTCGGCGCCCAGTGTCCAGTCCGCACCCAGTGCGCCGTCGGCCCCGAGCGCCCCGTCCTTCCAGACGCCGCAGAGCGCGCCGTCGGCTCCGAGCGCCGCCAGCGCCCCGTCGGCGCCGAGCGCCGCGTCGGCCGACAGCCAGTGACCGACGGACCCGACACGACCGTGCTGACCGGGGGCGACATGATCGCCCCCGGTCTCGCGGCCGTGTCGTCGCTCGGTGGCGGGGTGGACCACGAGGTGTGGTTGGCGTTCGACGAGCGTCGGCACTGCGTCGTGGTCGCCAAGGTGCTGCGGACGGAGCGTGACTCCGCCGTCACCCGCGACCAGATGCGCCGGGAGGCGGCGTTGCTGGAACGCCTGCGACACCCGGGCATCGTGCGGCTGCTCGACGCCGACGTCGACGCCCACCGCCCCTACCTCCTGCTGCAGCACATCGACGGGCCCACCCTGTCCGACCTGATCGGTCGCGACGGTGCACTCCCGGTCCACCAGCTGGTGCCCGTCGGCATCGAGCTGGCCGCCACCCTGGTGTACCTGCGTCACGAGGGCGTCGTCCACCTCGACATCAAGCCCAGCAACGTCGTCGCCGGCGCGCCGGCCCAGCTGCTCGACCTCGGCATCGCCGTCGACCTGCCGACCGCTGCTGCCCTGTCGCACCCGGCGGGCAGCGACCAGTACATGGCTCCCGAACAGTGCAGACCGGGCGAGCTGGGCGTGGTCGGACCCGCCAGCGACGTCTGGGGCTTCGGCACCACGATGTTCCGCGCCGCCGCCGGGCGCCGGGCGTGGCCGAGCGAGCCACGCTGGGCGCAGCTGGACCAGCCCCGCCGCGCCCTGCCCCCGCACGTGCCGGGCCCGGTCGCGGACATCCTCGACAGGTGCCTGTCGCCGCTCGCCGCCGACCGGCCGCACCCGGTCGAGGTCGCCGAGGCGTTCGAACGGGTCCTCGAGGCGCTGCCGACCGCCCGGCTCGGCGGGTTCTCGCTGCGCTAGGCCGCGGTCAGTCCACCCGGTAGCCGACCCCTCGCACGGTGCTGACGAGGTCGGCCCCGAGCTTCTTGCGCAGGTAGCCGACATACACGTCCACGACGTTGGACCCCGGGTCGAAGTCGTACCCCCAGACCTGGGACAACAGCTGTTCGCGCGACAGCACCTGGCCGCGGTGGCGCATGAGGACCTCGGCCAGGGTGAACTCCCGTGCCGAGAGGTCGACCTCCCGGCCCGCGACGGTGGTGCGCCGCGTGCGCAGGTCGAGGCGGACGTCGCCGACCTCCACGGCGTCGTCGGCGGCCGGCTCGGACGCGACCCGCAGCCGCAGCCGTACCCGCGCGAGCAGCTCGTCGAATCGGAACGGCTTGGACATGTAGTCGGCGGCCCCTCCCTCGAGCGCAGCGACGGTGTCGGTGACCGAGTCCCGGGCGGTCAGCACGATGACCGGCAACCCCGGCCGCTCGCGTCGCAGACGCTCCAGGACCTCGAACCCGTCGGCGCCGGGAAGTCCGATGTCGAGGACGACGAGGTCGAACTCGCCGCTGACGGCGTAGTCGATCCCCGTGATGCCGTCGGCGACGACGGTGGGGGTGAACCCGTGCGCGCGCAGACCCTTGGCGACGAAGGAGGCGATGCGCTCCTCGTCCTCGACGATCAGGATCCGGTTCACGACAGGTCCTCCGGTTCGGGGTCCACCCGGACCACCGGCAACCGTAGCCGGAAGGTCGCCCCGCCGCCGGGCACCTCGTCGTCGAGGACCACGTCGCCGCCGTGGGCGACGGCGATCGCCCGGACGATCGACAGGCCCAGACCGAAGCCGGTGTCGTCGTCGACCCCACGGACGAACCGGTCGAACAGGTGGTCCCTGACGGCCGGGTCGACGCCGGTGCCGGTGTCGCGCACCCACAGCTCGAGCCGACCCTGGTGCACGCGGGACCCCACCGCGACCACCTCGCCGGGCGCGGTGTGCCGGACCGCGTTGCCGGCCAGCTGGACCATCGCCTGGACGATCCGTTGGCCGTCGAGCTCGGTGGTGAGGGGGGCAGCGGCGTCGAGCACCCAGTCACGGTCGCCCAGGCCGGTGGCCCGGTCGAGGATGCCGCGGGTGAGGGGCTCCACCTCGGTCGGACGCGGGCTGACGAAGTCGGGACGACGGGACTTGGCGAGCATCATCAGGTCCTCGACCAGTCGGGACATCCGGTCGATCTCGTCCAGCAACAGGGTCCGGGTCGCGTCCACGTCACCGGGATCGGCCGCGTCCAGCACCTCCAGGTGGCCCCGCAGGATCGTCAGGGGGGTCCGGAGCTCGTGACCGGCGTCGTCGAGCAGCTGCCTTTGGGCCCCGAAGGCGGCCTCGACCCGGTCGAGCATGTCGTTGAAGGTGCGCTGGAGCTCTGCGATGTCGTCCTGTCCCGTCACGACCAGACGTCCCTGCAGGTCGCCGCCCGTGATGCCCTGTGCCGTGGCCCGGAGGCGGTGGAGCGGGCTGAGCAGACGGCCGGCCGACCAGGACGCGACAGCGGTGATCGCCAGCAACGACAGGGCCGCGAGCAGGCCGTAGGTCACCAGCAGCTCGCGCAGGTCGGCCCTCGCCGCGGTGAGGTCGTGGCTGACCACGAACGCCGCCGTCGTCGCTCCGTCGGAGATCGGCTGCACCGCGACCACGTAGTCGTTGCCGTCGACGCGCAGCACCTCCAACCCCCCGTCCGAGCGCAACGTCCCGACCAGGTCGACGAACTGCGGTGACCGCTGCAGCCGCCGATCGGGTTCACCGGCGTACTGCGGGGTGCCCGTCGAGGGGAAGATCCACAGCATCTCGCGGGCGTCGGGCGAGTTCCGTGCGAGGAAGTCGCGCACGGCGTCGTCGGCCGAGGTCGGGGCGGGTCGGGTCGTGGCGTCGGTGCTGCCGGTGAAGGTCCGGAACTCGGCGACCTCCTGCAGGACCGCCTGGGTGGACGTCCGCTCGATCCGTTCGGTCTCGACGAACCACAGCGTCACCCCCACCACCAGCAGCGACGCGCCCGTGAGGACGGCCACGGCCGCGGTGATGCGACTGCGGACCGACAGGTTGCGGGTCATCGGCGCCCGTCAGTCGTCATCATCATCGTCGTCATCGTCGTCGTCGAAGTCGTCGTCGTCGTCGATGTCGCGGGGAGGGGAGTCGATCCGCTGGGGATCCCCGCCGGTCGGTGGCTGCGCCTCGGGTGCAGGTTCGGGGGGCGGCGGTGGTGCAGGAGCGGGCTCGGCGGGCTCGGCCGGGGCCGGGGTGATCGTGATGGGGGTGATCTCGGCGGGATCCGGTCCGGCCGTGGCGGCCATGCGTCCGACCACGAGCACGACCAGCACGAACCCCACCAGCACGAGGGCTGCAGGAAGGACTCGGAGGGGTGCGCGCACGGATCCACTGTGCCGCATCGCGCATGGCAGCGACATGAGACGACGATGAGAGCCCTCTCATGGTTCGGCGGGCCCGGCGGTGTGGCACAGTTCCCCCGTGGCGACGTGGCGTGACGCAGGCGGAGCGGACCTCGGTCCGGTCAGTGGTCGGAGCGTGGTCACGATCGGCAACTTCGACGGCGTGCACCGGGGCCATCGGCACGTGGTGGACCGCTGCCGCGAGCTCGCCGCAGCCCTGGCACCACCGGTCCCCACGGTGGTCGCCGTGACGTTCGATCCCCATCCGGTCCAGGTGTTCGCGCCGGAGCGCGCGCCGGTGCGCCTGACCAGCCTGACCCGGCGGGTCCGGCTCCTGCGGGACGCCGGCGCCGACGAGGTCCGGGTGCTCGCCTTCGACCACGCGATGGCGGCCTGGAGTCCCGAGGAGTTCGTGCGCCGGGTCCTCGTCGACGACCTGCACGCTGCTGCCGTGGTGGTGGGCGAGAACTTCCGCTTCGGGCACCGGGCGGCCGGCGACGTCGCCCTGCTGCAGCGGCTCGGCGAGGAGCACGACTTCGTGGCCGAGGGGCTCGCCCTGGACGGCGGCGACGAGGACCACTCCTCGACCCTGGTCCGGCGGCTGGTCGCCACCGGTGACGTCACCGGCGCCGCCGACGTGCTCGGGCGACCTTTCGCGGTGGAGGGCGAGGTCGTCCGCGGTGACCAGCGGGGCCGCGAGATCGGCTACCCGACGGCCAACGTGCCCGTGGTTGACGGTGAGGCCGTCCCCGCCGACGGCGTGTACGCCGGCTGGTTCGTCCGGGCGTCCGGGGAGCGTCTGCCGGCCGCCGTGTCGGTCGGCACGAACCCCACCTTCGACGGCACCGAGCGGCGGGTCGAGTCGTACGTCATGGCGTCCGACGGGTCGGCCCGCCACGACCTCGACCTCTACGGCGAGCACGTCGTCGTCGAGTTCGTCCTCCGGTTGCGGGCGATGGAACGCTACGACGGACTCGACGCCCTGCTCGAGCAGATGGCGGCCGACGTCGACGACGCCCGACGAGCCCTCGGCGTCCAGTGAGCGGTGCCCCGACGAGGGGGCGGGGTCCGGCGGAGCAACCCACTGCGGACGATCACGGAGACGGTCGGTCTACGGCTCCTTGCCGCGGGCAGGCTTCTTCCGGATCGCCGAGACGCCGACTGAGGCCACGACGAAGCACACGACCGAGATCGTCATGGTGGTCCAGACGCCAGCGTCGTCGCTGACGACGAAGAAGCTCACCAGGCCCCCGGCCACGACGACTGCAAGCACGAAGGCGATCTCACTTCGGCGCCGGGTCAACATGACACGCCCATCCATCCAATGAAGCGGCGAAAGCGATCTCATCCGACGCCTCAGCTCGTGCAGCGGGCACGGGCGTCGCCGTGAGTGGCGCCACCAAGGCAGGCGTCAGCCAGATTGAGCTGGGGATTGATCTCCCCGGGTGTGTGCGCATGATGCTCCTGTGTGGTGTCGAATGCAGTCCGCTTCGACTACTTCGTGGAGGACCTCCGCAAGCGGCTGCCTGTGACGGCTGATCGATGTGATGGTGATCACATCAGAAAGGAGCCGTCTTCCGGTGCCGCCTACCGAGGTGAGACCGCGCTCGCGACCAGGTCGGCCACGGCCGCCATCCCGACCCGGCGTGGATGGAAGGTGATGCCGTCACCGTCGGCCGCCCGGATGCCGTTGGTCCATGCCTCGTCCCCGGCGCAGGCGTCGTGACCGCGGCTCGCCTCGCGCACCGGCACGTAGGTGACCCCCGCGTCCCGTGCGGCCTCGGTGAGGGTCCGGTCCAGGGCCTCCTCGGCCGTGCGCACCGCATCGGCGTTGTCGGCGCCGATGCCCACGGCCGCGCACGTGCCGGCGTCCGGCAGGATGCGCAGGTACCCGACCAGCAGTACGTCGGCCGCCGGGGCGGCCTCGCGGATCGAGGCGAGGAGAGTGGCCAGGTCGTCGGCGGTCCGGTCGAGGATCTCGGGGGCCCGCTGCTCGACGAAGGATCGGCAGTCGCTGCGATCGCGGCTGCAGGCTCGCAGCAGGGCGAGGAACAGTCCGCCGTCGTTGCCGCCCGCGCCGACGGTGACCAGATCGGTGGACGGGCCCAGGGCACCTCCGGCCACGGTGCTCTCCAGGTCGCCGCTCGTGGCACCCGCGCAGCTGAGGTCGACGACGTCGCGGCCGAGCTGCCCGGCCAGGAGCTGCGGCCAGCTCTCCTGCGACCGTTGGCAGAAGCCGCTCTCCACCTGCAGCAGACCGATGCCCGGGCCCGCCGTGAAGGAGTCGCCCAGGGCCACGAACCCGGCCGCCGGCCCGGCCGTCGCCGCGGTGGGCACCGGGGCGGCTGCGGCGCCGGCGTCGGCGGAAGGATCGGCAGTGGAGCAGGAGGCCAGCGCGACGGCCACCGCCGTCGCGGTCAGGGCCCGTGCCACCCGTGCGGTCACCATGGGGGGAGGCTAGCCCCCGGCGACAACCTCGATTCGTCCCGGCACGCCCGGCGCTGATACCCTGAGCGGTGCCGTGCAACGGCCACGGATCCAGAGTGCCCCGGTGAACAGGCCCGGGCGCGCCGTGCAACCTCACCTCCCAGGAGACCCATGTCGAAGAAGACTGCCGCGCCCACCGTCGCAGACGTGCCCAAGGCCGAGATCATCGCCCAGTACGCCACCCACGAGGGCGACACCGGGTCCCCCGAGGTGCAGATCGCGGTCCTCACCGGCCGCATCGCCCACCTGACCGGGCACCTGCAGGAGCACAAGCACGACCACCACAGCCGTCGTGGTCTGCTGCTGCTCGTCGGCCAGCGCCGCCGGCTGCTCAACTACCTGCAGAAGGCCGACATCGAGCGCTACCGCTCGCTGATCGAGCGCCTCGGTCTGCGCCGCTGAACCCCCGACGGGCGGTCACTCCCACGAGTGGCCGCCCGTCGTCACAGCACCACCCGCACCACCCGCACCACCCCAACTCCACAGCACCACCCACCACGGACGAGACACCCCGGCACGACGCACAGCTCGGTCCTCGGTAGTGGCCCTCGGGCCCCGCACAGGCGGGCCCCGCAGGCCTCGATCGATGACCGGCGAGCCCCTTCGGGACGCGATCGCCAGCCGGTGTGCCTCGTCCTCATCCGATGAGCAGGCACCCGCCTGCGGAAGGGATCTCCATGACGGAATCCACCCTCCACACCGTCGAGACCGTGATCGACAACGGTCGCTTCGGCACCCGCACCGTCCGGTTCGAGACCGGCGTGCTCGCCCAGCAGGCCGCCGGCTCGGTGTCGGCGTACCTCGACGACGACACCATGCTGCTGTCGGCCACCACGGCCGGCCGCCACCCGAAGGAGTTCCTCGACTTCTTCCCGCTCACGATCGACGTCGAGGAGCGCATGTACGCCGCGGGTCGCATCCCCGGTTCGTTCTTCCGTCGCGAGGGCCGCCCCAGCGAGGACGCGATCCTCACCTGCCGCCTGATCGACCGTCCGCTGCGCCCGACCTTCAAGAAGGGCCTGCGCAACGAGGTCCAGGTCGTCATCAACGTGATGGCGCTCAACCCCGACACCCCGTACGACGTGCTGGCCATCAACGCCGCGTCGGCGTCGACGCAGATCTCGGGCCTGCCGTTCACCGGGCCGGTCGGCGCCACCCGCGTCGCACTGATCGACGGCCAGTGGGTCGCGTTCCCGTCGCACAGCCAGCTCGAGGAGGCCGTGTTCGACATGGTCGTCGCGGGTCGAATCGCGGCCCAGGCCGACGGTTCCAGCGACGTCGCGATCATGATGGTCGAGGCGGAGTCGACCGAGGCCACGTGGGACCTCGTCCAGTCCGGCGTCCAGGCGCCGACCGAGGAGGTCGTGGCCGGTGGCCTCGAGGCCGCCAAGGTCGCCATCCGCCAGATGTGCGAGGCCCAGTCCGAGCTCGCCGCCGCTGCGGCCAAGCCGGTCAAGGACTTCCCGATCTTCCTCGACTACGAGGACGACGCGTTCGACGCGGTGGCCGAGGTGGCCTCCGGTGACCTCGCCCAGGCGCTCACCATCCTGCACAAGGCCGACCGCGAGGAGCGGGAGTCCGAGATCAAGGCGAACGTCGTCGAGCAGCTCGGAGAGCGGTTCGAGGGTCGCGAGAAGGAGCTGGGCGCCGCGCTGCGCTCGCTCACCAAGTCCCTCGTCCGTGACCGGGTGCTGCGTGACAAGGTCCGCATCGACGGACGCGGCCTGGCCGACATCCGCGAGCTCTCCGCCGAGGTCAGCGTCATCCCGCGCGTCCACGGCTCGGCGCTGTTCCAGCGTGGCGAGACCCAGATCCTGGGCGTGACCACGCTCAACATGCTCGACCTGGAGCAGAAGCTCGACACGCTGAGCCCCGAGACCAAGCGTCGTTACATGCACAACTACAACTTCCCGCCGTTCTCCACCGGTGAGACCGGCCGGGTCGGCTCGCCGAAGCGTCGCGAGATCGGTCACGGCGCGCTCGCGGGCCGTGCGCTGCTGCCCGTGCTGCCGACGCGCGAGGAGTTCCCCTACGCCATCCGTCAGGTCTCGGAGGCGCTCAGCTCCAACGGCTCGACGTCGATGGGCTCGGTCTGCGCGTCGACGCTGGGACTGCTCAACGCCGGTGTGCCGCTGCGCGCGCCGGTGGCGGGCATCGCGATGGGCCTGATCTCCGGTGAGGTCGACGGTCGGACCGAGTACGTCACCCTGACCGACATCCTGGGTGCCGAGGACGCGTTCGGCGACATGGACTTCAAGGTCGCCGGCACGCCGGAATTCATCACCGCCCTGCAGCTCGACACCAAGCTCGACGGCATCCCCGCCGACGTGCTGGCCGGCGCGCTGAACCAGGCCAAGGGTGCCCGTCTCACGATCCTGGACGTCATGGCGCAGGCCATCGACGAGCCGGACGAGATGAGCCCCTACGCGCCGCGGATCATCACGATCAAGATCCCGGTCGACAAGATCGGCGAGGTGATCGGCCCGAAGGGCAAGGTCATCAACCAGCTGCAGGACGACACCGGCGCGAAGATCTCGATCGACGACGACGGCACCGTCTACGTGGGCGCCGACAACGGCGACGCTGCCGAGGCCGCCCGGGCCGCGATCAACGCGATCGCCAACCCGACGATGCCCGAGGTCGGCGAGCGCTACCTCGGCACCGTGGTCAAGGTAGTCGACTTCGGCGCGTTCATCTCCCTGTCCCCGGGCAAGGACGGCCTGCTGCACATCAGCAAGCTGCGCGACCTCAACGGCGGCCAGCGCGTCAACAACGTCGAGGACGTCGTGTCGGTCGGCCAGAAGATCCAGGTCGAGATCGCCGAGCTCGGCGACCGCGGCAAGATCTCGCTGGTTCCGGTGTCCGAGAGCTCCGAGGAGCCGGCGACCGAGACCGCCGACGCCTGACCCACCCCGTGCCGCCGATGGTGGCCCGAGTCGTCCGCCCCCGGGGATCCCCGGGGGCGGACGACGTCGTGGGGGAGTCAGCCCACCTCGAACGTTGTGGTCGAGACCTCGGTCCGACCGACGTAGGTGATCCGGTGGGTGCCGGGGGCGCCGGCCACCCAGGTGACGTCGGCGGTGAACCGCAGGCGCCGGTCGCGCGACCAGGTGATCGTGGTGCCGGGCGATGCGTCGTCGGCCACCGTGACCCAGCGGTCGCCCTGGCGACGCTCGACCCGCAGGTAGGTGGCGCGCAGCACCGCGTTGGGGTGGTCGGCCGCGAACCGCGCCGAGACGGTGGCTCCGACCACGGCCGGCCCGGGCTGGACGAGGACGTCCAGCGTCCGCCCTCGCTCGAACCGGGCCGAACCGGCAGGGCTGTTCACCCGGAAGCGGTGCGGCCGCGGCGCCAGACCCGGCTCGACGTCGGTACCGGTGGCCATCGCCCGCGCCAGACCGACGACCGACTCGGTGATGGCCGTCAGCTGATGACGGCCGAACAGGGTCGAGCCGCCCTCGTAGAGCTGGACCTCGTACTCCTCGGGGGTCGTGACGTAGTGGCCGTAGCCGTTCGCGTAGCCCTGCAGCAGCACGTCCTCCACCCGGGCGCCGAGCTCGGCCGCCACCGCGGTGCGGATGCGCAGTCCGGCGACGACCGTGACCTCGAACGGCAGACACACCAGGTGCAGGGCGCCGATCCGCACCAGCTGCACCGTGAAGGTCTCGGCGACCCACCCCATGGGGCCCACCGGGAGGAACAGGTCCTTGGGCGCCTGGGCGTCGGCGAACCCCGGGCGGCGCCGGTAGAACCAGCGGCTGACCCGTTCGGGGACCGGGTTGCGGCGTCCCTCGTCGAACAGCGGTGAACCGGGACCGTCGGTCAGCTTGCCGGCGGCGAAGCTGGCGCCGAGCACGGCCCGACCCGTCGTGCCGTCGGCCGTCGTGCGGCGGGCGAGACGGAGATGGACCCGGCGCACGTCGACGACCGGCTCCAGCTCGGCACCGGACTCGGCAGCCAGCGATCGGGCCGACGCCAGCTGCCGCTCACCGATGATCCGGGTGTTCTCCCGTTCGTCCGAGGTCGGACCGCTGCCGGGCCGCAGGTCCAGGTTCGGCGACAGGTCACCGGCGTTGGTCTGGGCGAACGCCGTGACCAGGTCCGGATCCTCGGCCTCCCACGCCGCGGCCGCCCACCCCTTGTTGTCCGAGCTGATCAGCCGGTTGCGGTTGGTCATGGAGGTGTTGTGCACGGCGAACCAGTGGATCGCGCCGACGAGCCGCTCGTCCCGCTCGAACCTCAGCAGGGTGGCGGCCGGGTCCACGCCGTCGGGGAACGGCGCCCGGTCGGGCGCGGGGTTGCGCTCGAACGCCTCGCGCGCCCGGTTCGCGCTGGCGTCGGACAGCTCGCCACGGGTCAGCACCAGGCGGGCGGGCGAGAGGTCGCCGTGAGCCCGTGCGACCGCCTCGACCACGCCGTCGACCAGCCGCTCGAACGTGGCTCGGTGGAACCCGGAGGTCGTGACGTTGTAGAGCGCGTGGTGACCGTGTCCTCCCGGCCCACAGTGGGTGTGGGTGGCGGTCAGGACGACGTTGTCGGCGGAGTAGACCCCGCCGAGGCGGCGACCGAGCCGGACGTGGATCTCGTCCACCCCGGCCTGGAAGAACATCCCGATGTCCGCCACGACGAACGCGATCCTGCGGGACCCGTCGTCGATCACGAACGCCCGGGCGGTCTGCCGGCTGAGGATGCCGCGGGTGCGCTGGTCGGGCATCCCGTAGCCCATCATGCCGACGCCCCACGGCTCGCCGGTGATGTCGGCGCGCCCCCGTCCGACGAGGAAGGACCGCTGCGACGTCGCCATGCCCGACACCGTAGTGCCGGCGTCGATAGGCTGACGCCATGACACGGGTCGCGGTGCTGGGCGCCAAGGGGCGCATGGGGTCCGAAGCGGTGCGCGCGCTGGAGGCGGCCGACGGGCTGGAGGTCGTGGCGCAGATCGACGTGGGCGACGATCTCGACCTGATCGCCGCCGCCGGTGCCGAGGTGGCCCTGGACCTGACCCAGCCCGACGTCGCGCTCGACCACGTGCTCTGGTGCATCGAGCACGGCGTCCACGTGGTCGTCGGCACCTCCGGCTTCGACGACACCCGCGTCGCGACCGTCGGTGGACGACTGGGCGCGAGCCCCGAGGTCGAGGTGCTCGTGGTGCCGAACTTCTCCGTGGGAGCGGTGCTGATGATGCGCTTCGCCGCGGTGGCGGCGCCGTTCTTCGAGTCCGTCGAGGTCATCGAGATGCACCACCCCGACAAGGTCGACGCGCCCTCGGGCACCGCGACCCGCACGGCCGAGATGATCGCCGAGGCGCGGCGGGCCGCCGGGTCGCCCGAGCTGCCCGACGCCACCACCACCGATCCGGGTGGCGCCCGCGGGGGCGTCGTGGCGGGCATCCCCGTGCACGCCGTTCGTGCCCGGGGGTTCGTCGCCTCGCAGGAGGTGCTCCTCGGTGGCGTGGGGGAGTCGTTGACCGTCCGGCACGACTCGCACGACCGGGCCTCGTTCATGCCGGGTGTGGTCGCAGCGGTGCGTGCCGTCGGCGCGCGCCCGGGCGTCACCGTCGGGCTCGAGTCGGTCCTCGGCGTCTGAACCGGGCGCCGGTCAGCTCAGGGCGGTGTGCAGGCGGACCTGCTTGACGGTGTGACCGGCGCCGTCCTCGAGCGTGCGGTGGGCTCCGTCGGCGGCCCAGCCCGCGCTCTCGGCGAAGGCGCGACGGGCGTCGTCCGCGGCCATGATCCACCAGCGGGCGCGGGTGAACCCGTCCGCGACAAGTGTGTCGACCGCGGCCTGCACCAGACGGGAGCCATGCCCCGCGGAACGATGGTCCGGGTGCACCAGCAGCTCACCGATCTCGCCGTCCACCACGGGGTCGGCGTCGGGGTCGGTACTGGGGTGCACGACCACGACCCCGCGCACGGACGCCCGCTCCAGACCGACCAGCACGCGGAAGCGGGCCTCGGGTGAGCGGGTCAGGGTGGCCTCCCACCGTGCGGCATGGTCGTCGACCTCGATCGGTGGCACACCGTCCGGCAGGAGGCGGTCGTGCTGCCACGCGGCGAGCTGGACCCCGGCGATCGCCCGGGCGTCGTCGGGCCAGGCCAACCGGGCGCTGACGTCGGCGGTGGGCACGTCAGACGAACGAACGGACGAGGTCGGAACGGGCTCCGCCGGCGTCGAGCATCGCCGAGGTCAGGGTCGCGTTGCGCAGGGACGGCCACACCTCGAACGCCAGGACGGCCAGACCCGGCAGCCCGGCGACGAGGATCGGCCACGCGGCGGCATCGAGGAGGAAGGTCGTGACGACCGCCAACAGGATCGGGATCTCGCAGTACACGAGCTTGCGGACCGTCTGACCGGCGAAGACCGAGACGGCCTCCTCCCGGACCTCCTCGGGGTCGGCGGCGGGATCGAGCGGATCGGCGGTCAGCCACACCCGTTCGGCCAGGGCTGCCCCGATGGCCACCGCGACGAGCAGAGCCAGCACCACCCACCACGGCGGGAGGTCGCCGCCCACGTCGCCGAGCATCACGAACAGCACCACGAGGAAGGCACCGGTCAGCCCGACCTGCAGCGCCGCGAACTGGCGGAGCTGTCGGGCGGTGGCGTCGTAGCGGACCGGAGGCACGTCCGAGATCCTCCCACAGCGACGCGCCGCCTCGGGCGTGGGTCAGCGACGCGGGCGCGAGTATCCTCGCTGCATGCAGGCGTACCTGGACATCATCCGGAGGATCCTCGACGAGGGGGTCGAGAAGAGCGACCGCACCGGCACGGGGACGCTGAGCGTGTTCGGCCACCAGACCCGCTACGACCTGCGGGCCGGGTTCCCGCTGGTCACCACCAAGCGGATCCACCTGCCGTCGGTGGTCGGCGAGCTGCTGTGGTTCGTGTCCGGCGACACCAACACCGCCTTCCTGCGCGAGCACGGCGTCACGATCTGGGACGAGTGGGCCGACGAGAACGGTGACCTCGGCCCGGTGTACGGACACCAGTGGCGGTCGTGGCCCACACCGTCGGGCCAGCACGTCGACCAGCTGGCCGCGGTGGTCCAGCAGCTCGGTGTCGACCCGGACTCGCGCCGCCATCTCGTCAGCGCCTGGAACGTCGCCGACCTCGACGCCATGGCCCTGGCCCCGTGCCACGCCCTGTTCCAGTTCTACGTCGAGCCCCGCACCGACGGGCCGGGCCGGTTGTCCTGCCAGCTGTACCAGCGCTCGGCGGACGTGTTCCTGGGCGTGCCGTTCAACATCGCCTCCTACGCCCTGCTGACGCACATGGTGGCGCAGGTCGCCGGGCTGGAGGTCGGTGACTTCGTCCACACGCTCGGCGACGCGCACCTGTACCTCAACCACCTCGACCAGGCGCGTGAGCAGCTGACCCGTGCGCCACGGCCGCTGCCGGACCTCTGGCTGGACCCGCAGGTCGACTCGATCGACGGCTTCGGCTTCGACTCGATCAAGGTGACGGGCTACGACCCGCACCCGTCGATCAAGGCTCCGATCGCCGTATGAGGCCAGCGTCATGAGGGATGGGGTGTCCGGGTGACCCTCACCCTGGTCGTGGCGATGGGGACCAACCGCGTCATCGGCGCCGAGGGTGCGCTGCCCTGGCACCTGCCCGAGGACCTGGCCCACTTCAAGCAGATCACGCACGGTCACCCCCTGGTGATGGGACGGGCCACCTACGAGTCGATCGGCCGCCCGCTCCCGGGGCGGACCACCATCGTCGTCACGCGCCAGCCGGGCTGGTCCGCGCCGGGGGTCGAGGTCGCCCACTCGGTCGAGGACGCCGTGCACCGGGCGGCGGCGCTGGACGACCAGGCCTTCCTGGTCGGCGGGGCCCAGGTGTACGCCGAGGCCCTCGACCGCGACCTGGTCGACACGATGGTCGTCACCGAGGTGCACGCCGCGCCGGACGGCGACACCTTCTTCCCGCCGGTCGACCCCGCCGGCTGGCGCGAGGTCGCGCGCGAGCACCGCACCGGGTTCGACGTCGTCACCCACCAGCGGCGCTGAACCGGCCCTTGCCCGTCGAGATGGACGCCGCGAGACTGACCTCGACGAGAGGACACGCCATGGCCCACGGAGACATCACACACGTCGACATCCCGGTCAGTGACATGCAGCGCGCGACCGGGTTCTACTCCGCACTCTTCGGGTGGCAGATCGAGGAGTACCCGGGCTTCGAGGGCTATCCCATGTGGCGCGCCCCGAACCAGCTCTCGGGCGGAGGTCTGGCGCCTCGGGAGGACTCGTTCACCCAGCCACGCTCCACCGTCGAGGTCGACTCCATCGACGAGACGCTCGCGTTGGCCGAGGCTCGCGGGGGCCGGGTGCTGGTCGGTCGGTCGCCGATCTCGGAGACCAGCTGGTTCGCGGTCCTGGAGGACCCCGACGGCAACCACATCGGTCTCTACGAGGGAACGACCGACACCGGCGGGTCCTGACGGCTCAGCCGAGGATCGCCAGCTGCCGGCTCTGGGCCACGAGGCGGCCGGACTCGTCCCACAGCTCACAGTCCTCCTCGTGGAACCCGGTGACGAGGTGACGGGTCGAGAGGCGGGTCGCGATCCACCCCGGCGTCGGCCGACGATGGAAGTGCACCGTCAGCTGCACGGTCATCGAGGCCATCTCGCCGAGCTCCATGACCGGCGGCGGTGCGGAGTCGACCAGGAAGCCCAGGGCGTAGGCGTCGATCGTGCGTCCACCGGCCAACCGCTGCCACAGGTCGTGGGCAGGATCACCGCTGGGGGCGCCCGTCGACCAGCCGGGCACGGTGGCGAACCGGTGGTCCACCCGGTCGAACAGCCCGCCGGTTGGCCCCCCGTGGTCGGAGGGGTCCAGGCACTGGTCGGGCGCCGGCAGGGCCGGAGGGGATCCGAGCTCGGTGGTGCGCTCGTCCTCCCGGGGCCCGAATCCGGAGGTCATCACGGCGACCAGCCGACCATCCTGCAGCAACCGGGTCGAGGCCGTGACGACCCGACGCCCCTGCTTGACCGGTTCGACCTCGATGGTCGCCGGCCCGACGGACGGGGGACCGAGGTAGGAGATCGCCGCGTAGAGCGGGTCGTGCGGGACCCCCAGCTCGTCCCCGGTTCCCCGCAGCATGGCCGCCAGCACGTACCCGCCGTTGGGCCGCTCGATCGGGGTGTTCCACCGGTCCGTCATCACCAGGTCGCGGACGCCGGGGGTGCGCGCGGTGGAGGTCGTGTCGACCAGGTAGACGTCCTCGTCGGAGGTGGGCTCGGTGCTGCTCATGGAGCCATCCTGCCGGGCGGTAGCCTCGTCCTCATGACGTCCCCCCTCGCCGGCCCGGCCGCGCCGTTCGGTCGCGTGCTGACCGCCATGGTCACGCCGTTCACGCCAGACGGGGCGCAGGACCTCGCCACCGCCCAGAAGGTCGCCACCTACCTGGTCGACGCCGGCAACGACGGGCTCGTCGTCAGTGGCACCACGGGGGAGTCGCCCACGACGACCATCGCCGAGGACGGCCGCCTGCTGGCGGCGGTCCTCGAGGCCGTCGGTGACCGCGCGACGGTCGTCGCCGGCGTCGGCACCAACGACACCCGTCACTCCGTCGAGCTGGCCGAGCAGGCGCGGCGCACCGGCGCCCACGGGCTGCTGGTCGTGACGCCGTACTACAGCAGGCCGCCGCAGCGCGGCATCGTCGCCCACGTGCGCCAGGTGGCCCGGGCCGGGGGCGACGTGCCGATCATGCTGTACGACATCCCCGGGCGGACCGGGGTCCAGCTCTCCGAGGACACCTACCGCGAGTTCACCGCTGACCCGACCGTCGTGGCCATGAAGGACGCCGTGGGCGACCTGGAGCGGGGAGCCTGGATCATGTCCGAGACCGGTCTCGCGGTCTACTCCGGTGACGACGCCCTCAACCTCGGGTGGCTGGCGATCGGTGCGGCAGGCGTCGTGAGTGTCGTGGGCCATGCGGCCGCGGCCGACTACGCCGCCATGGTGCGTGCGGTCGACGCCGGCGACCTGCCGGCCGCGCGGGCCATCAACACCCGTCTGGTCCCGGCCGTGCGGGCCCTGATGACCACCTCCCAGGGCGCGATGACCGCCAAGGTCGCCCTGCAGCTCCTCGGTGTGCTGGAGCACGCCACCGTACGATCCCCTCTTCCCCCGGCGACCGACGACGAGATCGCGGCGATCCGCGCCGGTCTCGTGGCCGCCCACCTCCTGGAGGCCTGATGAGTCACCTGCACCTCGAGCTGGACCCGCCCCCGCCGCTGCCCGAGCACGGGCTGCGCGTGTTCGCCCTCGGCGGCCTCGGCGAGATCGGTCGCAACATGACGGTCTTCGAGTACGACGGCAAGCTGCTGGTCGTCGACTGCGGGGTGCTGTTCCCCGAGGAGCACCATCCCGGCGTCGACCTGATCCTGCCGGACTTCGGCCCCATCCGGGACCGTCTGGACGACATCGTCGCCGTGGTGCTGACCCACGGGCACGAGGACCACATCGGCGGTCTGCCGTACCTGCTGCGCGAGCGGGGGAACATCCCGGTCGCCGGGTCCCAGCTGACGCTGGCCTTCCTCGACCCCAAGCTCAAGGAGCACCGGCTCAAGGAGGTGCCCAAGCACATCGTGTCCGAGGGCGACATCGAGACCTTCGGGCCGTTCGAGTGCGAGTTCGTCGCGGTCAACCACTCCATCCCGGACGCCCTGGCGGTCGCCATCCGCACCCCTGCGGGGGTCGTCCTGCACACCGGCGACTTCAAGATGGACCAGCTGCCGCTCGACGGACGCATCACCGACCTGCGGGCGTTCGCCCGGCTGGGCGAGGCCGGTGTCGACCTGTTCCTCACCGACTCGACCAACGCCGACGTGCCCGGCTTCACCACCTCCGAGCGCAACATCACGCCCGCGATCGAGGCGGTGTTCGCCCGCAGCACCAAGCGCATCATCGTGGCCTCCTTCGCCTCGCACATCCACCGGGTCCAGCAGGTCCTCGACACCGCGGTGAAGTACGACCGCAAGGTCGCCTACGTGGGCCGGTCGATGGTGCGCAACATGCAGATCGCCCGCGACCTGGGGTACCTCAAGGTGCCCGACGGCGTCGTCGTCGACAAGATCGACGCGGCTCCGCCGGAGCGGATGGTGCTGATGTCGACCGGTTCGCAGGGCGAGCCCATGGCCGCGCTGTCCCGGATGGCCAACAACAGCCACCCCCAGGTCAGCCTCGAGCCCGGCGACACGGTCCTGCTCGCGTCCTCGCTGATCCCCGGCAACGAGAACGCCATCTACCGGGTCATCGACGGACTGACCAAGCTCGGTGCCAAGGTCGTGCACAAGGGCAATGCCCTGGTGCACGTCTCCGGTCACGCATCGGCCGGCGAGCTGCTCTACTGCTACAACATCGTGCAGCCCACCAACGTCATGCCGGTGCACGGCGAGATCCGCCACCTGCACGCCAACGGTGCCCTCGCGACCCAGACCGGTGTCCCGAACGTGCTGCTCGCGGAGGACGGCTACGTGGTCGACCTCGTCGACGGGCACGCCTCCATCACCGGTGCCTTCGACTGCGGCTACGTGTACGTCGACGGGTCGTCGGTGGGCGACATCTCCGACTCCGACCTGAAGGACCGTCGCGTCCTCGGCGAGGAGGGGTTCATCTCCGTCGTCGTGGTCGTGGACTCCACCTCGGGCAAGATCGTCACCGGACCGGAGATCCACGCCCGTGGCATCGCCGAGGACGACTCGGTCTTCGACGAGGTCAGGTCCAAGATCGTGGTCGACCTCGAGCGTGCGATGGCTGACGGCACCCGCGACGCCCGCCAGCTCGAGCAGACCGTGCGCCGCACCCTCGGGTCGTACGCCGGTCGCCGGCTGCGGCGTCGGCCGAT
Organism: Aeromicrobium marinum DSM 15272; assembly: GCF_000160775.2. Lineage (NCBI taxonomy): Bacteria > Bacillati > Actinomycetota > Actinomycetes > Propionibacteriales > Nocardioidaceae > Aeromicrobium > Aeromicrobium marinum. The sequence continues at coordinate 893,552 of NZ_CM001024.1, forward strand.
GATCGTGCCCATCGTCCTGGAGGCCTGAGCCGGGCTGGGCCGTTCTCACACACCGCACGGCGGACCTGTGCGCGAGGTGTTACCTGGATCTGACCGCGTGGCCCCCTTGGGAGAAACACGGCGTACCTAGGTTCGGTCGTACCGTCCCCGATCCGTGGGGGCCGAGCCGGGAGCCAGCCATGACCAGCGTCGTCACCCCCGCCACCGAACCGCCCACCGAGCCCGGCGACGAGGCGGTCGTCCGACGCCGCACGGGTCGCTGGATCGAGCACTGGGACCCCGAGGACCCGGACTTCTGGGAGTCGTCCGGCCGGCAGGTCGCCCGACGCAACCTCGTCTGGTCGATCTTCGCCGAGCACCTCGGCTTCTCCGTCTGGTTGTTGTGGAGCGTGAGCGCAGCGATGCTGGCGAGGGCCGGCTTCGACTTCAGCGCCCAGCAGCTGTTCTTCCTCGTCGCCGTGCCGAACCTGGTGGGTTCGCTGCTGCGACTTCCCTACACGTTCGCGGTGCCCACGTTCGGTGGCCGCAACTGGACCATGATCAGTGCCGCCCTGCTGGTCGTTCCCACGGTGCTGTTCGTCATCGTGGTCCAGCGGCCCGACACGCCGTACTGGGCCTTCGTCGTGATCGCCGCGACAGCCGGATTCGGAGGCGGCAACTTCTCGTCCTCCATGACCAACATCAACTACTTCTACCCGACCCGGCTCAAGGGTTCAGCGCTCGGACTGAACGCGGCCGGCGGCAACATCGGGGTCGCCCTGATCCAGTTCTTCCTGCCGATCATCGTCGGTGCGGGTGGCGCCTTCGGAGCGATCAAGGCGGCCGACGCGATCAACCTCCAGCGGGTCGGATATCTCTACGCCGTCCTCGCCGTCATCGGCGCGGTGGCGGCCTACCTGTTCATGAACAACCTGGCGTCAGCGAGCGGCAAGCCACGCGAGACGCTGGCCGTGGCCCGGTACAAGCACACCTGGATCATGTCGTTGCTGTACATCGGGACCTTCGGGTCCTTCATCGGCTACTCGGCGGCCATGCCGCTGCTGATCAAGATCAACTTCTTCCGGTCGCCGATCCCGACGGAGTCCATCGGCATCAACTTCGTCTACTACGCCTTCCTCGGCGCGCTCGTGGGGTCGCTCACGCGCCCGTTCGGCGGCTGGCTGGCAGACCGCGTCGGTGGCGCCCGGGTCACCCTCGGATGCTTCCTGGCGATGATCGTCGGCACCCTGGGGGTCTTCTACTCCCTCACCCTGCTCGATCCCGTGCCCGTACCTGCGCCGGAGCAGATCGCGGCCTGGACCGCCGACCCCGCCTCGTTCCCCGGCTTCTCGCCGGAGATCACGGCCGCGGTGAACCACAACTCCGACATCTTCCCGTGGTTCCTCGGGCTGTTCCTGTTCGTGTTCGCCGCGACGGGAATCGCCAACGGTTCGACCTACAAGATGATCCCGCACATCTTCAAGGCGCAGGCGCAGAATGCCACCACCGCCGGCACCGACGAGCGCAGGGCGGCAGAGGCCAGGGCCGTCAAGGAGGGTTCGGCGGCCCTGGGCATCATCGGAGCGGCCGGCGCGATGGGTGGGTTCCTGATCCCCATCACGTTCGGCTCGCCCTGGGTCGGCGATCCCGTGGAGGCGTGCAAGGCGGCGTTCATGGTGTTCGCCGCGTACTACGTCCTCTGCTCGGTCGTCACCTGGTCGGTCTACCGCCGACCCGGAGCGACCATGGCCGAGGCAGGCGTGTGACCGACACCCACTGCCCCTACTGTGCGCTCCAGTGCGCCCAGACGTTGTCGGAGGGGGACGCCGACACCCTGGTCGCCGTGCCGCGGGCGTTTCCCACGAACGTCAACGGCATGTGCCAGAAGGGCTGGACCAGCACCGAGCTGCTGACGGTCCGGGACCGACTCACGGTTCCGTTGCGCCGCACGGTCGACGGCGACTTCGTGGAGGTCGGCTGGGACGAGGCACTCGACGACATCGCCGCACGGGTCCGAGCCGTCCGGGAGTCGGCGGGACCGGACGGTGTCGCCGTCTTCGGGGGCGGGGGTCTCACCAACGAGAAGGCGTACCAGCTCGGCAAGTTCGCCAGGCTCGCGCTCAGAACCCGCCTGATCGACTACAACGGCCGGTTCTGCATGTCCTCGGCCGCTGCCGCCGCGAACCGGACCCTCGGCGTCGATCGTGGACTGCCGTTCCCCCTCACCGACCTCAACGACGCCGACGTCGTGGTGCTGTTCGGCAGCAACCTGGCGGACACCATGCCGCCGGCCGTCCAGCACCTGGGCGGTGTGCGGTCTCGCGGGGGTCTGGTCGTCGTCGACCCGCGCCGCAGCGCCACCGCAAGACTGACCGATGACGGCGCGGGCGAGCATGTCCAGCTGGTCCCGGGCACCGATCTCGTGCTGGTCCTGGGGTTGCTGCACGTCGTCTTCGCCGAGTCCCTGGTGGACACCGGATACCTGGCGGACCGGGTCGACGGCGTGGATGCGGTCCGCCGCAGTGTCGCCGAGTGGTGGCCGGAGCGGGTGGCCGCCACGACCGGGGTGTCCGAGACCCAGGTACGTCGCATGGCCCGCCTCCTCGCGGACGCCAGTCCCCACCGCGGGGGTGGGGGCGCCTTCCTCCTGACCGGCCGTGGCTCCGAGCAGCACACCGACGGCACCGACACGGTGACGGCCGTCATCGACCTCGCCCTGGCCCTCGGCCTCGTGGGTGCCGAGCGCGGCGGCTACGGCGCCATCACCGGGCAGGGCAACGGTCAGGGCGGTCGCGAGCACGGTCAGAAGTCGGACCAGCTGCCGGGATACCGCATGATCGCCGACCCGGCGGCGCGCGAGCACGTCGCCGCGGTCTGGGGCGTCCGGCCGGACCAGATCCCGGGGCCCGGGGTGCCGGCGGTCGAGCTGCTCGCCAGCCTCGGCACACCTGACGGCCCGCGGGCACTCTTCGTGCACGGCAGCAACATCGTGGTCAGTGCGCCGGACGCCGGGGCGGTCCGCCGCCGGCTGGAGTCGCTCGACCTGGTGGTCGTCTGCGACATCGTCCCGTCCGAGACCGCGATGCTGGCGGACTACGTCCTACCGGTCACCCAGTGGGCGGAGGAGGACGGCACGATGACCAGTCTCGAGGGCCGCGTCCTTCGCCGTCGACAAGCCGTCCGGGCACCGGCCGGTGTCCGGTCCGAGTTGGAGATATTCGCCGACCTGGCCCGGCGCCTCGAGGCTCCGGGGACCTGGGCGACCGAGCCGCGGGAGGTGTTCGACGAGCTGCGCCGCGCCAGCGCCGGGGGCCGGGCGGACTACGCCGGCATCTCCTACGACCGCCTGGACGCCGGCGAGGCGCTCCACTGGCCGTGTCCGACCGATGACCACCCGGGCACCCCGCGCCTGTTCGCCGACTCGTTCCCGACGCCGAGCGGCCGCGCCTCGATGGTCGCGGTCCGGCAGACCGGTCCGGCCGAGGTCGTGAGTGCCGACGCGCCGGTCTGGCTGGTGACCGGGCGCGTGCTCCAGCACTACCAGTCGGGAGCGCAGACCAGGAGGGTGGCGAAGCTCAACGGCTCGATGCCACGGGCCTACGTCGAGATCCATCCTGCCCTGGCGCAGCGGATCGGGGTGGAGGGTGTCGACGAGATCAGCATCACCTCGGTGAGGGGGTCCATGAGGGCGCAGGCCCGCATCAGCCCCGACATCCGTCCCGACACGGTGTTCGTCCCCTTCCACTTCGCGGACGAGGGCCTCGTCAACGCTGTCACCCTTGCCGCGGTGGACCCCGTGTCCGGCATGCCGGAGTTCAAGGTCTGTGCGGTCTCCGTCGCCAGGACCAGGACATGAGCCACGCAGGACGGAGCGGCGGCCGGACCGCCAGGGTCGTCGTGGTGGGTGCCGGGATGGTGGGCCATCGGTTCGTCGACGAGCTGAGTCGCCTGGCCCCGGACGTCGACATCACGCTGCTCGGCGAGGAGCCCTACCAGCCGTACAGTCGCGTGCTGCTGACCGAGCTGATCGCCGGTCGGGTCGACCTGGCCGGACTGTCGCTGCCCACGACCGACGGGAGCCGGGTCCGGATGGAGCTGGGGGTGGCGGTGATCGAGATCGATCGCGAACGCCGATGTGTCGTCACGACGCAGGGTGAACACCCCTACGACCACCTCGTCCTGGCCACTGGCGCCCGGGGTCGCATCCCGCTGCTGCCCGGCTTGCGGGACGGCCTGCCGAGGGGCGCCCACGTGCTCCGGACGCTCGACGACGCCCGTGACATCTCGGCCGGAGCCCTGAACGTCGACCACGCGGTGGTCGTCGGCAGCGGTCCCTTGGGGGTCGAGCTCGCCTGCGGTCTGAGGCGCCGAGGTGTCGCGGTGACGGTCCTGTCGAGCGCTCCGCACCTGTTGGACCGCGCCCTCGACCCGGGCGCGGGACGCATCGCGCAGGGCGCAGCCGAGGGGCTCGGCATCGAGGTCGTCAGTGCCGTCCAGATCGCGGCCGTGGGCGTCTCCGACGGCCGGGTCACCGCCGTGCGACTGCGTGACGGGGTCTCGTACCCTGCCGGGTTGGTCGTCTTGGCGGCCGGCACGACACCGGAGACGGGGCTGGCCAGGGCGGCCGGGCTGGAGACGAATGTCGGCATCGTCGTGGGCGACGGGCTCCGCACGACCCTGGACCGTCGCATCGCGGCCATCGGCGACTGCGCCGAGACCCCTGCCGGCATCAGCGGACTGGTGGCCCCGGGGTGGGCACAGGCGCGAGCCCTGGCCCGCAGCATCGCCCTCGACGTCCCCGTGGAGCTGCCTGCCGTCAGTGGATCGGCCATGAGCCTCAAGGCAGCGGGACTCAGCGTCGTGACGATGGGGGATCGGTCGACGACCGCCCACGAGGGGGACCGGGTGGTGTCGCTGGCCGATCCACAGGTCCACCGGCACGTCGAGCTCGTGACGCGGGGCGACACCCTGGCGGGGTTCACGTGCGTGGGTGCTCCTGAGCTCGCGGCTCACCTCTCCACCCAGTTCGACCGGCCGGGACTTCTGCCCGAGGATCCGTTGCACCTGCTCGCGGGCTCCGGCTCGGCCCGGCCACCGGCTGCGTCACCCACGGCGATGCCGGCGGCGACCACGGTGTGCCGGTGCAACGGGGTGACCAAGGGAGATCTGGTCGCGGCGTGGGACGAGGGTTCGACCACGGTCGACTCACTGGCTGCGGCGACTGCGGCCACCACGGGGTGCGGCGGGTGTCGCGAGCTCGTCTGCGGGCTCGTCGACTGGTTGGAGCGCTCCGATCCGCACGCCGCCTCACAGTCGGCCCCGACCACCCGTGAGACAAGTGTTCCCACCGGGTAACACGACGTCAGCGGCCCCGACACGTGAGCGGCCTAGCGTCGATGACATGACCGACAAGAAGAGGCTCGCCGTCGTGGGCGCCGGCATGGTGGCCCATCGTCTCGTGGAGGCGATGGTGGAGCGAGGTGCCGACGCGGAGTGGGACATCGACGTGTTCGGGGAGGAGTCCCGGCCGCCGTACGACCGGGTGGCTCTGACCTCGTTCTTCGCCGACCGGGACCCTGACGACCTGGTGCTGGGCGACCGGGAGCTCTGGCGCCGGCCCGGGGTCCGCCTCCACCGCCACTCCGCGGTGACCGCGATCGATCGCGAGTCGCGACTGGTCCACGCCCGCGGCACGACCTTTGCCTACGACCGCCTGGTGCTGGCGACCGGCTCGTACGCCACGGTGCCGCCGATCGACGGCGCCGACCTGCCGGGCTGTTTCGTCTACCGCACGGTCGACGACGTCACGGAGCTCCGGCAGTGGGTCCTGGACCGGGCCGCGGCACTCGGCAGGCCCGTGCGGGGGGCCGTGGTGGGCGGAGGGCTCCTGGGACTGGAGGCAGCAGGAGCCCTGTCCGCCCTGGGGTGTGAGACCACGGTGGTGGAGTTCGCCGACCGGCTCATGCCGCTGCAGGTCGACCAGGCCGGCGGTGAGGCGCTCCGCCGGCTCATCGAACGGGCCGGCGTGTCCGTGCGGACCGCCACCGCCACGGCGCGGGTGGTGGCAGGACGTGACCGACGCGTCGCCCGGATGCAGTTCGCCGACGGGGATCGCATCGGGGCCGACGTCGTGGTGTTCGCGACCGGCGTCCGCCCCCGCGACGAGCTGGGGCGGAGCGCCGGGCTGGAGGTCGCCGAGCGGGGCGGAGTGGTGGCCGACCCCGGCTGCCGCACGTCCGACGAGTCGATCTACGCCATCGGCGAGGTCGCCCACGTCGCGGGGGGTGTCTGGGGTCTGGTCGGGCCCGGGTACACGATGGCCGAGGTCGTCGCTGACCGCCTGCTCGGTGGTACGGCGGTGTTCGAGGGGGCCGACCTCTCCACCAAGCTCAAGCTCCTCGGCGTCGATGTGGCCAGCTTCGGCGACGCCTTCGCCCTCACGTCGGGGAGCCTCGAGGTCGTCTATGCCGACCCCACCGCCGGGGTCTACAAGAAGCTGGTCATGAGCGACGACGCCGCGACGCTCCTGGGCGGCATCCTGGTCGGTGACGCGAGCGCGTACACGACCCTGCGCCCGATGGTGGGCCGCGCCCTCGGGGGGGACCCGACCGGCTGGCTGCTGCCCGAAGGTGTCGCGCCCGCCGCCGGCGGCGACCTGCCCGACGAGGCGACGGTGTGCTCCTGCAACAACGTGTGTGCCGGCCAGGTGAGGGCCGCGGTCACCGACGAGGGCTGCACCGACCTGGCGGGCGTCAAGACCTGCACGCGCGCGGGCACCAGCTGCGGGTCGTGCGTTCCCTTGGTCAAGAAGCTCGTCGACGAGCGGCTGGCCGCATCGGGGATCGAGGTCAGCACCGCGTTGTGCGAGCACTTCGCGCTGTCGCGGGCCCAGCTGTTCGACGTCGTCCGGGTGAGCGGCATCAGCACCTTCAGCGAACTGCTGGGCCGGCACGGCTCGGGGCGCGGCTGCGACATCTGCCGACCGGTGGTCGCCTCGATCCTGTCCAGTCTCGGTCACGGACATGTGCTCGAGGGCGAGAACGCTGCCCTGCAGGACACCAACGACCACGTGATGGCGAACCTGCAGAAGGACGGCACCTACTCCGTGGTGCCGCGCATCCCGGGCGGGGAGGTGACCCCCGCGGGGCTCATCGCGATCGGCCAGGTGGCTGCGGACTTCGACCTGTACACCAAGATCACCGGCGGACAGCGGATCGACCTGTTCGGCGCGCGCATCGAGCAGCTGCCGGACATCTGGCGCCGGTTGGTCGACGCGGGGTTCGAGTCCGGGCACGCCTACGGCAAGTCGCTGCGCACCGTGAAGTCCTGCGTCGGCCAGTCATGGTGCCGGTACGGGGTGCAGGACTCCACGACTCTCGCGATCGAGCTCGAGCAGCGCTACCGGGGGTTGCGGTCACCGCACAAGATCAAGCTCGGCGTGTCGGGCTGCGCGCGGGAGTGCGCCGAGGCCCGGAGCAAGGACGTGGGCGTCATCGCGACCGACCGCGGCTGGAACATGTACGTGGGGGGCAACGGCGGCTTCACCCCGCGGCACGCGCAGCTGTTCGCCGAGGACCTGTCGACCGAGGACCTGGTGCGAGCGACCGACCGGTTCCTCATGTACTACGTGCGGACGGCCGACCGGTTGCAGCGGACCGCCCCGTGGTTGGAGTCCGTCGAGGGTGGCCTCGACGCGGTCAGGGCGGTGGTGCTCCACGACAGTCTCGGCATCGGGGCCGACCTCGACGCGGCGATGGAGGCGCACGTCGGCAGCTACGTCGACGAGTGGGCCGCGACCCTCGCGGACGAGGCCAAGCTGAGCCGCTTCCGGTCGTTCGTCAATGCTCCGGACACGGCCGACCCCGATCTGGCGTACGTCGACGAGCGCGGACAGCGCCGACCCGCCTCGCCGGTCGAGCGGAGCGTCCTCGTCGCCGGTGCCACGATCGCCGTCCGGCCGTCGGACGTGACCGCGTGAGCCGGTGGCAGCGGGTGTGCCGGCTCGACGACCTCCTGCCGGACCGAGGCGCGGCCGCGCTCGTCGGGGGCATCCAGATCGCCCTGTTCCGCTCGGCCACCGGCGAGCGCGTCCACGCAGTCGGGCACCGCGACCCGTTCAGCGGCGCGAACGTGATGGCTCGCGGGCTCGTCGGGACCCGCCAAGGGGTGCCCACGGTGGCATCGCCGATGCACAAGCAGACCTTCGACCTGGTGACCGGTCTCTGCCTCGACGACCCCGAGGTCGGCCTCGACGTCTGGCCGACCCGCATCATGGACGGATGGGTGGAGATCGGCACGACGGGCACGGACCGGTGACGACGCTCGGCCCGGTCCTGGCGGGGACCCGCGTGCTGGTGACGGCGCAGCGCCGGGCGTCGGACCTCGCGCTCGCGTTGGAGCGCCGAGGCGCCGAGGTGAGCGTCGCTGCTGCGCTCGGGGTGGAGTCCCACATCGACGAGCAGACCCTGCTCGACCGGACCAGGCACCTCATCGCCGAGGGTGCGGACATCGTGGTGGTGACAACCGGCATCGGTCTGCGGGGGTGGCTCGACACCGCGGAGGCCGCGGGTCTGGGGGGTGACCTGATCGACGCCCTGAGGTCGGTGCGCCTGGTCGCCCGCGGACCCAAGGCGCGGGGTGCGTTGCAGGCGGCGGGGCTCGTGCCGGACTGGGTCGCGGAGTCCGAGACCTCGGCCGAGATCGCCGACTTCCTCCTGGCGGAGGGCGTGGACGGGCTGTCGATCGCCGTGCAGCACCACGGAGCAGGAGACGACGGACTCGAGACCCGCCTGGCAGCGGCAGGGGCGCGGCCGTACGGGCTGGTGGTCTACCGGTGGGGCCCGCCCCCGGACCGCGCGGTGCTCGAGCGATCGGTCCGGGACACCGCCGACGGCAGCTTCGACGCGGTGGTCTTCACCTCGGCGCCCGGCGCCGCGGCGTGGCTCCACGTCGTGCAGGCCGCCGGGGTGCTCGACGAGGTCCTGCGGCTGGCGAAGGACGACCGACTGGTCGTCGCGGCGGTCGGTCCGGTGACCGCGGAGCCCCTGCGGACTGCCGGGTTCGACCCGCTGCTGCCGGAGCGGGCCCGGCTCGGTGCGCTGGTCCGATCACTCGTGATCCTGCTGGGTGACGCATCCACGAGCGTCCGCACGGCGGGCGGTGACCTCCGGGTGCGTGCGACCACCGCGACGCTCGACCACGTGCCGCTCCCTGTGTCGCCGAGCGGCCTCGCCGTGCTGCGCCTGCTGGCGACCGAGCCGGGGACGGTCCGCACACGCGAGGAGCTGCTGTTGGTGCTGCCGGGGGAGTCGACCGACCCGCACTCCGCCGAGGTCGCGGTGGCGCGGCTCCGCGACGCCGTCGGTCGCGCCGTGGTGCAGACGGTCGTCAAGCGCGGGTACCGCCTGGCCGTGCGGGAGGCGCCGTGACCACCACGGTCGTGGCCACCAGTCACGGGACCCACGCGCCGGCCGCGCGACGGGCCGTCACGGCCCTGGTCGACGCCGTCCGTCGCACGGTCGAGCACCTGGACGTCCAGGAGGCCTTCGTCGACGTGCAGGAGCCGCGGCCCGCCGCCGTGGTCGACGTCGCGCCCGGGCCGGTCGTGGTGCTGCCGCTGCTGCTCACCGCCGGCTGGCACGTGCGGGTCGACATCGCCCGGGCCGCCGATCGTCCGTGGGCCGTGGCGGCCGAGCCTCTGGGTCCCGACCCCCGACTGACCGCTCTGATGCTGCGGCGGCTGCTCGAGGCCGGGTCGACCCCCGACGACGTCGTCGTGCTCGGGGTGGCGGGCTCCACCGAGCGGCGCGCGATCGACGAGGTCGACCGGGCCGCGGACGACCTCGCCCGAGCACGGGGCGGCCCGGTCGTGGCCGGGCACCTGGGCGGCTCGGGTCCGGCCTTCGCGGACGTCGTCCGGACCGTCGCCCGCCCCGGGCGACGCACCGTGGCGGCCTCCTACCTGCTGGCTCCGGGCTTCTTCCACGACCGGCTGGACCGTTCGGGCGTCGACCTCGTCACACCACCGTTGCTGGACGACGGGCCGGTCGACCGCGGTGTGGTGTCCGTGGTCGTCGATCGAGTGGCCGCAGCGATCGGACGGCTGGACCGCGCTGCCGCGGCCACGCCACGGTCGGGAGCGGTCGAGTGGCACTTGTCACGGTCCTGAACCGTCCGCGAAACGCCGGCGAAACACCGTCGCGCCACGCTGACGGCATGGGTCGTGTCGGGACGGTCACCGCAGGTGTCTCGGGTTCTGCGGTCGCCGGCCCGCCCGACGACGGGGAGCGCCGCCCGTGAACCGTTCGTTGATCCTCTGCGCGCGGGGCGCGGAGGACCCCGCGGGCCGTGCGGACCTGTCGCGACTGGTCAACGCCGTGCGACGGGAGGCGCGAGGCCTGGACGTGGTCGACTGCTACCTGGACGGCCAGGAACCGGGCATCGCCGAGGTCGTCGCCTCCACCAGCGGGCCACGGGCGCTGGTGCCCCTCGTGCTGGTGCACGACCGTGCCGTGTCGGTCGACATCACCCGGGCGGCAGCCGTCGACGCCTCGGTGACGGTGACCGCGCCGCTCGGCCCCGACTGGGTGCTGGCCGAGATCGGTGTGCAGCGGCTCATCGCGGCCGGGGCCCGACCGAGTGACACCATCGTGCTGGCGATCGACGCCCTGGTGGAGGACCGCGCCGTCACCGACGTGGGGAAGGCGGCTCGCCTCCTCAGCGCCGTCTGGGGCGGACGGGTCCACGTGGGGTCGCTCGGGGGTCCCGACACCTCGCTGGTCGAGGCTCTCGACGTCGCCCGGGCCTACGGGCGGCGGGTCGTCGTGGCGCCCTACCTGCTGACCCGTGGCCATGCGCTCGACGTCATCGGCCAGGCGGGGGCCGACGTGGTCACCGCACCGATCCTCACCCACGGTGCCCCGGACCCCCGGCTCGTGGGGCTCGTGCTGGACCGGGCCCGCTCCCGCAGCGTGCCCGGAGCCCCGCAGGCCGCCGGTCCCGGCGACGAACCCCGCCTCGCCCACGGCTGACGTCCCGCGAAAGGCTCGAGTTCTGCTTTAGGCTTGGGGCATGGCGACCCGTACGTCTTCCCCGCCGCGCAAGCGGCCGTCCGGCAGCCAGGCCCGCAAGAAGCCCACAGCGAAGCGTCCCGCCCCACGACGCCCCGCCGCGAAGCAGACCGGACCTGGCCCCTTGGCTCGCGCCGTCACCGGCCTCGGTCGGCTCCTCCGGGCGATCTGGCTCGGCCTGGCCGGGGTGATCGGCGCGATCGCGCGCAGCATCGGCCGCAGCGCCCGCGACCTCGATCCCGCCCACCGCAGGGACGGGGTCGGCCTGGCCGTCCTGGGTCTCGGCATGGTGGTGGCCGCCGCCACGTGGTGGCAGCTGCCCGGAGCGGCCGGACGGGTCATCCGTCAGGTCTGTGAAGGCACGGTCGGTGTGCTGTCGGTCGGTGTGCCGGTCGTGCTGGCCATCATCGCGTGGCGCACGTTGCGGCACCCGGACGAGCAGGGTCCGGCCGGCCGTCAGGTGATCGCCTGGCTCGCGGTCGGCGGCGGGGTGCTCGGTCTGGTCCACCTGTCCAACGGTGTGCCACGCCCGGGCGACATGGCGGCCGTGCGGGAGGCCGGGGGAGCGCTCGGCTACCTGTTCTCCGCCGTCCCCATGGACCTGCTGAAGACCGGCTACGTCGTGGCGCCGCTGCTGGTGCTGGTCGTGGCCTTCGGCGTGCTGGTGCTGAGCAACACCCCCGTGCACGCGGTGCCCGAACGACTCCGCGCCACCCGCGACCGGATCCTCGGTCGTCCGCAGGAGGCCGAGCCGGCCCCGTCCGCCCGCCGGTCCCACCCGCGCACCCCGGCGGCGCCGGTCGTCGACGAACCGTACGAGAACCCGCTCATCGACGTGCCCGACGACGTCACCGACGACCCCGCGCCCGCGGTGCACGAGACCGCACCGGTCGAGGAGGCGCAGCTGCCTCCGCTGGAGCCGTTGCCGGCCCGCGCCGAACAGCTGGCCCTGTCCGGGGACGTCATCTACTCCCTGCCCGACAGCACGGTGCTGCGTGAGGGTTCGCCGCACAAGGCACGGTCGGCGGCGTCCGACGAGGTCGTGGAGCGGCTCACCGAGGTGCTGGAGCAGTTCCAGATCGACGCGCAGGTCACCGGGTACACCCGCGGGCCGACGGTCACGCGGTACGAGGTCGAGCTCGGCCCGGCGGTCAAGGTCGAGAAGGTGACGGCGCTCAGCAAGAACATCGCCTACGCCGTCGCGTCCAACGAGGTCCGGATCCTCAGCCCCATCCCGGGCAAGTCGGCGATCGGGGTCGAGATCCCCAACGTCGACAAGGAGATGGTGTCCCTGGGTGACGTCCTGCGGTCGACCAAGGCCCGCAGCGACCACCATCCGATGGTCATCGGTCTCGGCAAGGACGTCGAGGGCGGGTTCGTCGTCGCCAACCTCGCCAAGATGCCGCACCTGCTGGTGGCCGGCGCCACCGGATCGGGCAAGTCCAGCTTCGTCAACTCGATGATCAGCTCGATCCTGATGCGGTCGACGCCCGACGAGGTCCGGATGATCATGGTCGACCCGAAGCGCGTCGAGCTGACGGCCTACGAGGGCATCCCGCACCTGATCACGCCGATCATCACCAACCCCAAGAAGGCCGCCGAGGCGCTGCAGTGGGTCGTCCGCGAGATGGACATGCGCTACGACGACCTCGCCAACTTCGGCTTCCGCCACATCGACGACTTCAATGCCGCCGTCCGGGCCGGCACGGTGGAGCTGCCCGCGTTGAGCGAGCGGGTCCTCGCGCCGTACCCCTACCTGCTGGTCGTCGTCGACGAGCTCGCGGACCTGATGATGGTGGCTCCGAGGGACGTCGAAGATTCCGTCGTGAGGATCACGCAGCTCGCGCGAGCAGCCGGGATCCACCTGGTCCTGGCCACGCAGAGGCCTTCGGTCGACGTCGTGACCGGACTCATCAAGGCCAACGTGCCGAGCCGGCTGGCGTTCGCCACCTCCTCGCTGGCAGACAGCCGGGTCATCCTGGACCAGCCGGGCGCCGAGAAGCTGGTCGGGCAGGGCGACGGACTGTTCCTGCCGATGGGCGTCAACAAGGCGATGCGGATGCAGGGCGCCTGGATCACCGAGGCCGAGATCCACGCGGTCGTCGAGCACTGCAAGACGCAGCTGCAGCCCAGCTACCGCGACGACGTCACCGCCCCCGCGCAGAGCAAGCGGGAGCTGGACGACGACATCGGCGACGACCTCGACCTGGTGCTGCAGGCGGTCGAGCTGGTCGTCACCACGCAGTTCGGCTCGACGTCGATGCTCCAGCGCAAGCTGCGGGTCGGGTTCGCCAAGGCCGGTCGCCTCATGGACATCATGGAGAGTCGGGGCGTCGTCGGCCCCAGCGAGGGCTCGAAGGCGCGGGACGTCCTCATCAAGCCCGACGAGCTCGAGCAGGTGCTGGCCACGATCGGTGCCGGAGCATGAGCGCGCACGCCGCCGAGCCCGCCCCGACCTTCGAGATCCATCGCCGGGTGCGGCTGTACCTGGTGCTCGGACTGTGCTGTGTGGTGCTCGCAGCCGGGTTCGGGGCGATGGCGTACGACCAGCGCGACCCGGTGCTGGCGGCGCCGGCCGCCGTGTTCCTGGTGCTGGCCCTGGCGCTGCTGCGGGGGACCGGTGACGCCAGCACGCCGTTGTTCATTGCCGACGACCACGGGGTCCGCATGCGCAACGGGGACGGGTGGATCGGGCTGTTGTGGAACGAGATGGGCGAGATCCGGGTCGAGGCCCGCGAGGGGTGGCGGCACGACGCTCGGGTCAAGGTCGTGAGCGCCGACGGGCTGCGGGTGTACTCGACGCCGCTGGGTCTGTCGACGACGGTCGCGCCCGCCGAGGCCCGGACGCAGTTGGCGCAGCGTCGCGGCGCTGTCGCATACTGAGGTGTCCTGACGTCGCCGGAAAGGCCCCCATGACCCCGCCCGAACCCTCCGCCGTCCCGGAGGCGCCGAGCAACCTCAACATCGCGAACGCGCTGACCGTCGTGCGGATCGCGGGTGTCCCGCTCTTCGGGTGGTTGCTGCTGTTCGACGCAGGTCAGCAGGTCGAGTGGAGACTCTGGGCGTTCCTCGCGTTCGGACTGCTCATGGTCACCGACCGGATCGACGGCGACATCGCGCGCAGCCGCGGTCTGGTCACCGACTTCGGCAAGCTCGCCGACCCGATCGCCGACAAGGCGCTCACCGGCATGGCCTTCATCGGTCTGGCCCTGATCTTCGACCACTGGCTGTTCTGGCTCGTCACCGTCGCCGTGCTCGTGCGCGAGTGGGGCATCACGATCATGCGCCTGTTCATCAAGAAGTACGGCGTGATGCCGGCCAGCCAGGGCGGTCGGATCAAGACCACCCTGCAGGCGACCGCGCTCGCCGGCTACATCCTCCCGCTCGAGCTGTGGGACACCGCGGCCAGCGACGTCGCCCTGTGGGTCACCCACGTCCTGATGGCCGGCGCGGTCGCGATCACGATGGTGACCGCGTGGCAGTACGTCGTCGACGCCCGACGCATCCGAGCCGACTTCCTGGCGGCCCGACCGTCGTGAGCGCGACGCGGGACGCGCGGGGGCTCATCGGCCTGCTGGCCGACCGCGGTCTCACCGTGGCCACCGCGGAGTCGTTGACCGGTGGGCTGGTGTGCGCCGAGCTGGTCGGCGTCGCAGGCGCCTCCGCCGTCGTGCGGGGCGGGGTGGTGGCCTACGCGTCACGGCTGAAGCTGGACCTGCTGGGCGTCGATCCCGGGCTGCTGGGGACGCGGGGGGCGATCGACCCGGACGTGGCCGCCCAGATGGCGGCAGGGGTCCGGGGGCGGTGCGGTGCAGACGTCGGGATCGCCACCACCGGCAATGCCGGGCCGACGGCGGCGGAGGGCCGTGAGGTGGGGCTGGTCTACGTGGCGGTGGCCGACGCCCGCGGCGTGGTGGTCGAGCGGCTCGACCTCGCCGGGGACCGCGACACGATCCGCCGGGCGACCGTGGATGCTGCACTGTCGTGCGCGGTCGATAGGGTGGGGGAACAGGAACGGCCCGGGGGCTGTTGACCGTCACGTCGGCAGCTCTCACCGACAGCACCGACAGCCCCGTCGGCCCTGCACCCGGAGGTGAACCATGACCACGATGCGTCAGCTCGTCGGCGAAGTCCTCCGCGCGCGCCGTCTCGACGAAGGTCTCACCCTGCGGGACGTGTCCGCACGGGCGCGGGTGTCGCTCGGGTACATCTCCGAGGTGGAGCGCGGCCAGAAGGAGCCCAGCTCGGAGCTCCTCGCTGCTCTGGCCGCCGCGCTCGACGTGCCGCTGTCGAAGGTCCTGCTCGACGTGGGAGCCCGGCTGGAGCTGGTCGAGAGCGCCGAGGCGCAGCTCGCGAGCGTGTCCTCCATCGCGCCCGGCGACGTCCGGGTCTCCGCCGCCTGATCCGCGTGCGACACAGCGAGTTCTGGGAGCGGATGGACCAGCACCTGGGCGCCGGGTACGCCCGGGTCTGGGCCGACACCCAGGTCATCTCCGAGCTGGGCGGGCGCACGCCCACCGAGGCCCTCGACGCCGGGGTGATCCCCAAGACCGTCTGGCGCGCCGTGCACGCCCGGCTGGAGCTCCCCGCCTCCGAGCGCTGAGGTCCCGTCCCCTTCCGGGCGGTGGATCCGCGACCGAAAGGCGCCCCATACGGTCGCGAACCCACCGGCCGGCCTATTCGGTCGCGAATCCACCGCCTCGGGGGGTCGGCGTGTCGCGCGCGATCGAACGGATGTTCGTACTAGGGTCGTCCACAGGTTGACGTCAGGAGAGCGGACGTCCACAGACGGGTCGACGAGGCCCAGGAATGTCTGAGGGCTCTCCTACCGTCGTAGACGCCGCGCCACCCACGACAGATCGGACCTCTGATGGCCTCCAAAGCACCACTTGCCCCCGTCACCCGCCTCACCGGCGGCGACACCGACGAACGCACCAAGGCGATCGACAACGCCATCGCCCAGATCGACCGCGCCCACGGCAAGGGAGCCGTCATGCGGCTGGGTGAGCGTGGCCGCACCAAGATCGACGTCATCCCCACCGGCGCCACCGCGCTGGACGTGGCCCTGGGCATCGGCGGTCTCCCGCGCGGCCGGGTCGTGGAGATCTACGGACCGGAGTCGTCGGGCAAGACCACCGTCGCCCTGCACGCCGTCGCCAACGCTCAGAAGTCCGGCGGTGTGGCGGCGTTCATCGACGCCGAGCACGCCCTCGACCCCGAGTACGCCCGGGCTCTCGGCGTCGACACCGACGCGCTGCTGATCTCGCAGCCCGACAGCGGTGAGCAGGCGCTCGAGATCGCCGACATGCTGATCCGTTCCGGCGCCCTCGACATCATCGTCATCGACTCCGTCGCCGCCCTCGTGCCCCGTGCCGAGATCGACGGCGAGATGGGCGACAGCCATGTCGGTCTGCAGGCCCGCCTCATGAGTCAGGCCCTGCGCAAGATGACCGGAGCGATCAACGGCTCGGGCACGACCGCGATCTTCATCAACCAGCTGCGCGAGAAGATCGGCGTGATGTTCGGCTCGCCCGAGACCACCACCGGCGGCAAGGCACTGAAGTTCTACGCCTCGGTCCGGCTCGACGTCCGGCGCATCGAGACGCTGAAGGACGGCACCGACATGGTCGGCAACCGCACCCGCGTCAAGGTCGTCAAGAACAAGCTCGCCCCGCCGTTCAAGCAGGCCGAGTTCGACATCATGTACGGCAAGGGCATCAGCCGCGAGGGCAGCCTCATCGATGTCGGCGTCGACTGCGGTCTGGTGCGCAAGGCCGGCGCCTGGTACACCTACGAGGGCGACCAGCTCGGTCAGGGCAAGGAGAACGCACGCCAGTTCCTCCACGACAATCCCGACCTCGCCGAGGAGCTCGAGAAGCGCATCAAGGACCAGATGGGGGTCGGCGTCGCGGTCGAGGAGACGGCCGAGGCCGTCGGCGCCGAGGCCGACTTCTGAGCGGGATGAGCGTCGTGGAGACCGAGCTGACGGCCGACGAGGTGGCCGAACAGCATGCCGTGGCCAAGCAGGTGGTCTACGACCGCCTCGCCGTCCGGGCCCGGAGTCGCTCCGAGCTCGAGCAGACGCTGCTCAAGAAGCGGGTTCCCGCCGAGGTCGCCGCCGTCGTGCTCGACAAGTTCGAGGCCGCCGGGCTCGTCGACGACCGTGAGTTCGCCCGCTCCTGGGTGCAGGGGCGCCAGCGCAGCAAGGGCCTGGCCACCGGTGTCCTGGCCCAGGAGCTGAAGCGGCACGGGGTCGACGACCAGGTCGCCGCGGAGGCACTCGCCGAGCTCGACGCCGACACCGAGCGCCAGGCCGCCCACCAGCTGGTCCAGAAGAAGCTCAGGACCATGCAGGGGCTCGACCCGACGACGCAGATCCGGCGGCTGACCGGCCTGCTGGCCCGCAAGGGCTACGCACCGCAGGTCGCCTTCGACGTCGTCCGAGCCGAGCTCGACGCCGAGATCGTCGACGACGCCTGCTGAACGAACGGGCTCCCGGGATCGATCCCGGGAGCCCGTTCGTTGTTCTGCCATGCGACGACTCCACACCGTCCCGCTCGTCATCTCCGGCGTGCTGCTCCTCGCGGCGTGCTCCGGGGGATCCGATCCGGCTCCGCGCGCCACGGTCGAGCCGTCTGCGCCGCAGACGAGCGCAGCGCCCGCGCCGGAGCCCGCACCGGTGCTGGAGGTCGCGCGGGCGATGGCCGACGTCGAGCACCTCGCCGTGGTCATCGGACCTCGGCACGCCACGTCCGAGGCGTACCTCCGGGCGGCCGACTGGGTGGCGGACCGGTTCGACCGGCTCGGCTACACCGTCTCCCGCCAGGACGTGCAGGCGCCGGCGGGCAACTCCTGGGGAGTCGACGTGCCGGCCGGCACCTCCGTCAACGTCATCGCCGACCCGCCGGGCTTCGACCCGACCCGCCCGCACCGGCTGGTCGGTGCCCACCTCGACACCATCCCGGTCGCACCCGGTGCCGAGGACAACGCCTCAGGGGTCGCGATGATGCTCGAGCTGGCCCGCCTCGACGTCGACGGGAGTCTGCCCGTGCGGTTCATCGCCTTCGGCGCCGAGGAGCCGCGCGGACCCGGCGACGACCTGCACCACTTCGGCTCCCAGCAGTACGTCGCAGCCCTCGACGAGCCGGCGCGCGCAGCGACGACAGCCATGGTGTCGCTGGACCGCGTCGGCGTGCCCGGACCCGAGGTGCCGATCTGCCACGGAGGCCGGGCCACCCCTGCGGTGCGTGACTCCCTCGCGGCCGCCGCGGTGGCTGCCGGCGTCCCGCACACCGTCTGCGGCGACAACCGCACCAGCGACCACTGGTCG
Organism: Aeromicrobium marinum DSM 15272; assembly: GCF_000160775.2. Classification (NCBI taxonomy): domain Bacteria; kingdom Bacillati; phylum Actinomycetota; class Actinomycetes; order Propionibacteriales; family Nocardioidaceae; genus Aeromicrobium; species Aeromicrobium marinum. The sequence goes on from NZ_CM001024.1 coordinate 911,930, forward strand.
TTCGAGCGCGGTGGCCTGGAGGCCGCACGCCTCGGCAGCCTGCCGTACGCCGGGTACCACTCGCCGCAGGACACCCCCGACGTCATCGACCCGGGTCAGATGGAGCGGGTCGGCCTGATCATGGCGCAGTGGCTCGCGTCCTGAGCGGAGCTCACGGCCGTGGTCGGACGCTGTTCCAGGGTGCGGCGCTGGTCTCCCGCAGCCGGTCGAGGATGACCTGGGCGGTGGGGCCGTCCACGACGCGGGGGGCGTAGTCGTCGCCGATCACGTACGGCACGGGTTCGACCGCCACGATCCGGTCGCCGCGGCTCACCACCTCGAGGAACACGCCCTCGGTGTTCTCGACGAGGAAGTCCATGTCGAAGACGAAGTTGCCGAGCGAGTGCACGACGGTGGCGTCGCCGATGGTCTCCCACCCCTGGACCCAGTGCGGGTGACCTCCCGCCACCAGGTCGGCCCCGGCCTCGATGAAGGTCGTCGCGATCGTCCGCTGGATCTCGTCCGGCACGTTGGTGTACTGCGTCCCCCAGTGCGGCAACGCGATCACGATGTCGACCTCGGCGTCCAGCGTCCTGATGTCGGCCGCGACGGCGTCGAGCGCGGCGGAGTCCAGGGGGCCGGTGCGGGGTGGAGCGTTCAGGCGGTTGGTGCCGGGCGAGCTGTCGGTGGCGGCCGGGGTCTCACCGATCGAGTCGGTGGCGACGAACCCGATGCTGATGCCGTCGTGGGTCAGGACGGTCGGACGACGAGCCTCCGTGAGGTTGGCGCCGCCCCCGACCGTGGCGAAGCCGGCGCCCGCCAGTGCGGCGATGGTCTCGTTGATCGCGGCGAGACCGAAGTCCCCCAGGTGGTTGTTGCCCACCGAGAGCAGGTCGTAGCCGGCGAGCTCCAGGCCGGCCAGCACGCTCGGATCGGCACCGAAGGAGTCACCCCCCTGGGTCGGCGGACCGCTCATGGACAGGGTCGACTCCAGGTTGCCGACGGTCAGGTCGGCCGCCGCGAGGCGCTCGGCGAGCGGCCGGAACACCGCCGCGGGGTCACCTGACGCCTCCAGCAGGCGGCCGACCCTGCGGCCGAGCATGATGTCGCCGGTGATCGTGGTCCGCACGACGGTGGCCGCCGGCTCGTCGCTCGCGGCGTCAAAGGCGACGTCGCCCTCGGCGCGCAGCGGGTCGACGCCGTCGATGCGGAGCGCACGGACGCGCGGGTCGACCGTGTCGGCGGGGACGACGGCCACCGCCTGCGGATCGCCGGCGACCTCGGCCACGGCCGCCAAGGGGTCCGAGGCGTCGACCAGCCGCAACGGTCCGGGCACGCCGTCGAGCGCGCTCCAGTCGGTCACCTCACCGGCGCGGACGGCCTCGGCCTGGGTCAGGCTCACGTCGTCGACGCCGCGGGAGAGGTGGGTGACGACGGCGAGCGGGATTCGGAACTGTGGTGCCGACGCCTGTGCCGGGCGCTCAGGCTCGCGAGTCTCGGTCGTGCAGGCGGCCGGTCCGGCCAGACAGGCGGCGAGGCCGACCGCGATGAGCCCCGGGAGTCTCCCGGTCCCGCGGCGGGTCGTGCGGTGGATCGCGACCATGGTGCGACCAGCCTAGGCAGTCCGACCAACCGGTCCGGACGACCGTGGACACGACCGGTCGCGAGGGCTAGCCTCGAATTCCGGGCAGGGCGAGGCAGAGGGGCACTGATGGCGACGATCCTGTTGGTCGGTACACGCAAGGGGCTGTTCGTCGGCCGGGCCGAGGACGACCGCACGGCGTGGACGTGGGACCCCCCGGCGTTCCCCATGCAGGAGATCTACTCGGTCGCCGTCGACACCCGCGGCGGCTCGCCGCGGCTGCTGGCCGGCGCGACGAGTCCGCACTGGGGTCCGCAGGTGTTCCGGTCCGACGACCTCGGAGCGACCTGGACCGAGACCCCGGGCGGTGCGGTCCGGTTCCCCGAGGACACCGGAGTGGCGCTGGAGCGCATCTGGCAGCTCCGTCCGGCGCCGGCCGACCAGCCCGGCGTCGTGTACGCCGGCACCGAGCCGTCGGCGTTGTTCCGCTCGACCGACGGTGGCGAGACCTTCGAGTTGGTCCGGGGGCTGTGGGACCACCCGCACCGACCGACGTGGGCGCCCGGCGGAGGGGGACAGGCCATCCACACCGTCGTGCCGCACCCCTCCGACGAGCAGGTCGTGACCGTCGCGATGTCGACCGGCGGCGTGTACCGCACCGAGGACGCCGGCGACTCGTGGACACCGTTCAACCGGGGCATCGGCGCGGAGTTCATCCCCGGCGAGTCCCCGGAGTTCGGTCAGTGCGTGCACAAGGTCGCCGTCGACGCGGGCGACCCCGACCGCCTGTACGCGCAGAACCACGGCGGTGTGTACCGCAGCGACGACGCCGGACGCTCGTGGCAGTCGATCGCAGCAGGTCTCCCGGTCGACTTCGGGTTCCCGATCGTCGCCCATCCGCACCGGCCCGGCACCGTCTTCGTGTTTCCCCTCGTCGCCGACATCGAGCGGTTCCCGCCGGAGGGCCGGCCCGCGGTGTGGCGCTCCGACGACGCGGGGGAGTCGTGGTCGGAGACAGGACCCGGCCTCCCCGACGAGGCGCACACCGTCGTGCTGCGTGACGCGTTCGCCAGTGACACCGCCGAACCGCTGGGCCTCTACGCCGGCTCACGTCACGGTGCCGTCTGGGTCAGCGCCGACGAGGCGGCGACATGGACCGAGGTGCGGCGCAACCTGCCCGACGTGTTGTGCATCCGGGCCGCGCAGGTCTGACGACCCGCTCGGAGCGCGTCGATGGGTGATGTCGCCGCCGTCGTCTTCGCCGCGGCTGCCGGTCTCGCCGTGGCGTTCCAGCTGGCGCTCGCGGGCGGTGCCCCGTGGGGTTCCCTGACGATGGGCGGTGCGCGCCCCGGCGTGCTTCCTGTGGGTCTGCGCGTCGCCGCCGTGGTCCAGGCGTCGGTGCTCGTGCTGCTCGTGGTGACGGTCCTGTCCGTGGCGGACGTCGCCCCGGCGGGGATCGCCGAGGCCCTGCCGTGGGTCGGCTGGGTGGCGGTCGGCGTCTCCGCCGTGTCCCTCGTGCTCAACGGCCTCACCACCAGCCCTCGCGAGCGCCGACTCTGGGCGCCGGTGGCTGGGGTGATGCTGGGCTCGAGCCTGGTCGTCGTGCTGGCGGGGTAGCCGTTGGCGCCCCGAGGTTACCGGCGAGTAGGATCCCGTCATGGCCTCGACCCTGCAGATGTACCGCTCCATGTCCAAGCTGCCCCAGGGCAAGCGGCTGTTCTCGATCGCGTTCAGCCAGAAGGCACCGTACTTCGCCTCGATCCACCTGAGGGTCGACGAGATGCGGCCTCATTTCGCCCAGCTGACCCTGCCGAAGCGTCGTTCGGTGCAGAACCACATCGGCACGGTCCATGCCATCGCGGTGTGCAACGGGCTCGAGGCGGCCATGGGTCTGCTCGCGGAGGCCACGACGCCGGCCGGCCACCGGTGGCTGCCCAAGGGGATGGAGGTCAGCTACCTCGCGAAGTCCGACAGCGACCTGGTGTGCACGGCCGAGACCTCGGAGGCCGACTGGTCCGCGGCACCGGACGTCCCGGTGACCGTGCGTGCCACCCGCCGCGACGGCACCGTCGTCGTCGAGGGGACGATCCATCTCTGGGTGACGCCGACGAGGTGAGCGGGACGACCACGACCGCCACGTACGATTGAGCGGTCATGACGAGGACCTACGAAGTACGCACCTACGGCTGCCAGATGAACGTGCACGACTCCGAGCGGCTCAGCGGCCTGCTGGAGACCGCCGGCTACGAACCGGTGGGCGCAGGCACCCCTGACCTCGTGGTGTTCAACACCTGCGCCGTGCGGGAGAACGCCGACAACAAGCTGTACGGCAACCTCGGCCACGTCGCCTCGGTGAAGGCGGCGCATCCCGGCATGCAGATCGCGGTCGGTGGCTGCCTGGCGCAGAAGGACCGCGACACCATCACTCGCAGGGCTCCGTACGTCGACGTCGTGTTCGGCACCCACAACATCGGGTCGTTGCCGGTGCTGCTGGAGCGTGCCCGGGTCGCCGAGGAGTCGCAGGTGGAGATCCTGGAGTCGCTCGAGGTCTTTCCGTCGACCCTGCCGACGAAGCGCGACTCGGTGTTCGCCGCCTGGGTGTCCATCAGCGTGGGATGCAACAACACCTGCACCTTCTGCATCGTGCCCGCCCTCCGCGGCAAGGAGAAGGACCGGCGACCGGGCGACGTCCTGGCCGAGATCGAGGCCCTGGTGGCCGACGGTGTCGTCGAGGTCACGCTGCTGGGCCAGAACGTCAACGCCTACGGGGTGGAGTTCGGCGACAGCCAGGCGTTCGCCAAGCTCCTGAGGGCGTGCGGGCGGATCGAGGGTCTCGAGCGGGTGCGGTTCACCAGTCCGCACCCCAAGGACTTCACCGACGACGTCATCGCCGCCATGGCCGAGACCCCGACGGTGATGCCGCAGCTCCACATGCCGTTGCAGTCGGGGTCCGACCGGGTGCTGCGGGCGATGCGCCGGTCCTACCGGCGCGAGAAGTTCCTCGGCATCATCGACCGCGTCCGGGCCGCGATGCCCGACGCGGCCATCACCACCGACATCATCGTCGGGTTCCCGGGTGAGACCGAGGAGGACTTCGTGCAGACCCTGGAGGTCGTGCGCGCGGCTCGATTCACCAGCGCCTTCACCTTCCAGTACTCACGGCGGCCGGGAACCCCGGCCGCGGACCTGCCCGACCAGCTGCCCAAGGCCGTGGTGCAGGAGCGTTACGACCGGTTGGTCGAGGTCGTCGACGAGGTCGCCTGGGCCGAGGCGCGGACGCAGGAGGGCCGAGTGGTCGAGCTGCTGGTCTCCGACCACGAGGGCAAGAAGGACGGGGCGACCCGCCGGCTCACCGGCCGTGCGCGGGACAACCGCCTGGTCCACTTCGTGCCGGGGGAGCACGAGATCCGGCCGGGCGACGTCGTGGACGTCCGCATCACCCGTGCCGCTCCCCATCACCTGGTCAGCGACGACCTGCCGATCGGCGTCCGGCGCACCCGCGCGGGCGACGCCTGGGAGTCCCGCCAGGGGCGGACCGAGGTCCGGACCGTCGGGCTCGGCATGCCCGCGCTGGGGGTGCCGGCGCCGCTGCCGCCCGCCCCCTCCTGCGCCACCTGACGCCGGCCGGGTCAGACCCGCAGCGTCGGGTGGAGTCGGCCGACCGTGACGGTCTGGCGGCGACGAGCCGCGAGGATCGTCACGGCCAGGGCCAGCACGGTGAACCCCGCGAGCACCAGCAGGTCGGTGGTGACCCCCTCGGTGCCACCGGCCAACGCGACCCGGAGACCGTCGACGGCGTAGGTCATCGGCAGCAGGTCGTGCAGGACGGTGAAGAACCCGGGGGCGGTCTCGATGGGGTAGGTGCCGCCGGCCGAGGTCAGCTGCAGGCTGACGAAGACCAGCGCCACGAATCGTCCGGCACCGCCGAACAGGGCGACGAACATCTGGTTCAGCGCGGTGAAGGCCGCAGCGGTGGCCAGCGCCACCACGATCAGCAGCAGCTGGCTCGCCGGGTCGATCCCGAGGACGCCCTGCAGGACGGTCAGCAGGAGCACGACCTGGACGACCGACAGGGCGAGACCGGGCACGTAGCCGGCCAGGGCGGTGCGGATGCTGCCGGTGGTCGAGGCGACGGCCCGGGCCGACCACGGACGCAGCAAGAGGTAGACGGCCATCGCACCGACCCACAGCGCCAGGGCGATGAAGTACGGCGCCAACGCCTCGCCGTAGGAGTCGACGGCGTTCAGCCGCTCGGCGTCGCCCTCGACGGGGGTCGCTGCCGTCCGGGCGAGACGTTCGCGGTCGGCGTCGGTGTAGGCCGGGATGTCGTCGCTGCCTTCTCGCAGCCCGGTCATGAGCTCGAACGCCCCGGACGAGAGCTGTCCGCTGCCGTCGGCGAGCTGCGTGCCGCCTGCGGCGAGGTCGCGGGCCCCCACGGCGAGCTGGGCGGCCCCGTTCGCCGCGCCCGTCGCACCGTCGCTGAGCTGCGACGTCCCCGACCGCAGCTGGCGGGCGCCGTCGG